>CAMQVI010000026.1 GCA_947038195.1 uncultured Brevinema sp. | reverse complement strand
TTTTAATATTGTTTTAGTGAAAAATTGACAAAAATACACAATTAAGGTACTATATGTGTAGAAAAAGGAATTATTTAGTATTATATTGAATACCCCATTTTAATTTTTGAGGAAGAGAAAATGCCCAAAAAAGAAGCGAACACTTTTTTACATCGTTATCTAAAATCTAGCTCTTTGAAATACTATTTGTATTTTCTTAGTAAGCTTAAAAAAGCTCTACTAACCCTGCATAAAGATGACCCCTTAATCTTAGAGGAGATTGAGCAAGCTAATATAGAATCTTGGGAAAAAGCTATTATTATAAAAAACTTTTATAATATTTTTACAAAAATTGAACAAAAGAGAATAGAACAACACCTCATAAAAAACACAAAGGAATGGGAGCCTTTATTGAGTCAAAAAGCTATAACAATAGATTTTTTAAAAGCACAATACAACGATGTTTCAGAAATTATGGAGCAGAATAAAAAACAGTTTGAACAAAATATTATTGCCTTTCCGTTTTTAATACTGCCTAAACCTATAAATACTTATGGTGAATTGTTGGTTTTTCCTTTAAGAGACTGTAACAAAAACATAGTTTTAGATAGCCAATACTCTAAGAGTTTGGTTAAACACATGGCAGAATTAGTAAAATATAAAGTGTTTCAAAAAATAGAGATAAGCACAGATGCCGTAACATTCATAATCTACCAGCCTAACATGGACTTGGTTAGCTACTCATTGCAATTATTTTATAACAGAAAAGTACATAGTCAAAGCTACCCTACAAGGGGTTTTAATCTAAAGACTATAAACTTTGTAGATTTTTCCTATTTCGGGTATACTCCTAATAGTAAAACATTCCTTAATATATTCTATTACTTAAACGAAAAACTCCCTAAAAAGATCAAAGATTATAATTCCAAATCCACTAAATACAGACATCGAAAAAAACAAATCCCCCTACCATAAAACAAGCCCTTTATAAAAATGGATAAATCAAGAAAATCCCCTCAATTAAGAGATATTATTAATAATTCCTTAGTAGTAAAAACGAGCAAATATAGCTATAAACTATGTTTGCTTTTTTATTTCAAATAACAATATTTATTATATTGACAAAGTGAAAAAAGTATTTTATAATAATAATGCAACTTCTAATGCTCAATGACTGATCTACTTGGTTTATAGACCAAACATACATTCACACACTCAAATAGATATAAAATCGCTCATAGTGGTTTTACGTATCCGTGTGTGAATGTATGATTAGTCATTGCTCATTAGGAGTTGCAACGTACTCCCTATGAGCTTTTTTTATTTTAAACTAGCTTATAGGAAGTATTGACTCCTATGAGCTTTTTTTGTTAATACTATTTACATAGATACATAAGTAAGATGAGAAAAAAGAAACTTGGGAATACCAAAAAAGGACTTGTTGTATAAGTACTTATATAATTAATGCCTTATTAGATAAATTCAAAAAGGAGAAAGCAAAATGAAATTACCCGAATTAAAAATACACTCCCGTGTAAACCTTATGGAATTATTGATATCTTGGCTTATATTTAGTTTTTATATGTTCTGTTGCTTTCTCTTTATTTTTAATCTTTCTATAGTGCTTTATAGCTATATCGCATTTTTCATTTCATATATACTGGTTTTTGTTATTAATATCGTGCTTAATTAAGATATGAACTAAGTAAATTAATAAAAAAAATGATAATAAAATAGATACTTCCCCTGATAATTCTTGAGGAAGATCATAAATTAAGGAGGATGAATATGCAACATTCATCAAAATTACTAGCATTAGGACTAGTATTATTTTTAGGAGCTTGTTCTGTCGCAGAAGGCAAATTTTTAGAAAAAGTTTCAGGTAAAACTATGTCTGACGGTACTGATGACATGGGAAAATTTTCTTCTGATGGTAAAACATTCGGAGATGCCACTTTTGCTATAACCTTTACAGAAGCTACTGATGAAAACACTGGTATCTATTCAGGTAAAGATGGGGGAACACCCATATCTTATACTATCAAAACTACTGATGGTAAAACTGGAACTATGACGCTAAAGCTAGATGGGGCACCCTCACAGAACATAACACTTAAGTAATTCGCTATTTAGTTTTTATAAGTACTAGTAATTTAAGAAGGTAATAATTATGAATTTTTTATTTAAGCTCCTAATTACCCTATTTCATGGGCAACTACCCTAAAATAGCCCTCTGAATAACTAAAAATCAAATAAAACAGACATCTTTAATAAGGTGTCTGTTTTATTTTTAATATCCAATGATAATATTTTCATGAGATATCCCCCCAAATAAAAAATATTCTATCCCCTAAAACAATTCTACTCACAGAGTACAAAGCTACAATCTTTATCAAAAAATATATAACTAATATTTTTCCTAAACACTTTCAATGATTTGAGAAATCATGGTGAAGTAGTTTAGAAAAATTAATAACTTCAAAATCCCTTTTTAATATTTCACAAAATATATCTCTCTTTTAAAAAACAAATCCCAAAAAATATTCTGCCATTTGAAAACAATTTTACTTAAAAATTTTGCCCCCCAGAGAAAATATTTTATATCAAAAACAAATTTTCAACTTTTCAATAATTTTAAGATAAAAATCCCCCAAATAAAAAAACGATTTTATCTCCAAAAATAATTAAAAATCCTCCTATTTTTTATAAAAAAACCTCTAAAAAAATGATTAAATCCAAAAATAAACCCTTTTAAAGTCAAAAAAAATGACTATTTATCAAAAAACAATCATTTTAAGTTAAACAAAGGTCATTTTATTGATTAAAATCCCCTCTAAAATGACCTTATACTCATTTTGGAATTTCGTTCCATAAAAGTTTTTTTAGAACATAAAAAATTAAACTCATCAAACTCTCAAAAACCATCAATAAAATGTATTTTAATTTGAAAATCCCTTATCTATTTTTAGTTACAGAGATAGACAAGGACTGGGAATAGACATAAAAAATGAGTGATTTTATACGAAGATACTAAGATTTTAGATTTAATCAGATGAGTTTTAATATTATTTGGCTATCTCTTCGTAGAGTCTCGCCCACTCTGTAGGAGAAATAGCGTCTGGTCTTTGGGAGCAGATGGGATCTTTAGTAATGATAGAATCCGCCCAAGGACTGCTAGCTAGGTTATTAGCTAAGGTTTTACGTTTAGCATGAAAACACGTTTTAATAAATAAAGCAAAGTCTTTTTGTTTGAAAGGACTTTCTTTTTTAGTGATTTTAATTACTAAAGAATCCACCTTAGGCTCTGGAAAGAAGTTGCCTCTACCTACAGAGAAAAGCTTTTCTATGTGAAGGAAATTTTGGGTGATAACAGATAAGGGCCCATAGTTAGGGCTAGAGGCTGGAGATTCCATCCTATCTGCAAACTCTTTTTGGAGCATCAGAACGCCTGTATGAAAAATGTCATTTTCTATAAAAGCTTTAATAGCTTCCCCAGAAATAGAATAAGGAAGATTGGATATGAAATAATATTTTTTTTCTTTAGAATCCTTGGTATTTACAGGGTATTCATCCCATTTCAAAAAGTCTCCATGGATAAGAGTTAGATTGGGGTGCGTTAATCGCTCAGAAACAAGCTTATATACCCCTTGATCTATTTCCAGAGAGAGGGTCTTCCCTTTTTCTATCAATAAAACCGTGAGCGCTCCTAAACCTGTCCCTACTTCGAAATAAGCATCATTGTCCTGTAAATCTGGGAGTATATTGACAATTTTTTCGGCACTTTGTCTATTGATAAGATAATTTTGTCCTCTATTTTTAGAGAGGTAAAGCCCATGGTCGTTAAGAAGAGATTTGATATTTTTTATACCAAAAGGATCATAATTCATAAAACATCCTATCTTATTTATCTCTTATTTTAAGAGTTTTTTCAAATGAAAGCAAGGATTTTTCCTTTTTTATTTGAAAACCCTTGAGAGATTGTAATATTTTTTGTATAATATAGCTACCAAAAAAGAAAGAGAGTGGATTTATGGCAGAAAAAAAAACCTATTCTTTAATACTATCTTATGAAGGGTCTGCATTTAAAGGGTGGCATACTCAGGCAAATGTTCCCACTGTTCAAGGAACCCTTAACGCAGTATTATCTGAGCTTTATAATAAAAAGATATTTGTATGGGGAGCGGGACGTACAGACTCTGGGGCTCATGCATTACAGTATGTAGCTCATTTCCGTACTCATAACGATTGCATCCCTGCAAAAAACTTAGCCACCATCCTTAATGGGAAGCTTCCCCCTGAAATCCGTATCTACCGTGTGGAAGAACCTGGTAATAAATTTCACGCTACTTTTTCTTGTTTGGCAAGGTCCTATTGTTATATTCTTTATACAGGAAAGATTTTACCTCCTATTTTACACAAAAAAATATACCACGAAAGAGAAAAAATAAACCTGTCCTTATTAAAAGAATGCCTCCCCCTATTCGTAGGAGTTCATGATTTTACACAATTTTGTTATGGTTATACTGAGTCAGAAAAAGCCAATAAAACAATGGGAAGAAGGGTGGACTCTTTTAGGGTTAAGCAATATGGAGATTATCTTGTCTTTTTTATAAAAGGAGAAGGATTTCTTAGAGGGATGATAAGGACTTTAATCGGTACCAGTATCTGCGTTGCCAAAGAAGGGGGTATGACTGTAGAAGATCTTAAAAACTCCCTCAAAGGAGCGCCCTTACCCGGAGGTCGTTGGAAACCTGTTCCCGCAGATGGCTTATATTTTAAAAGAGCTCATTATATAAGAAAAGGCTCCTAGTAAGAGCCTTTTGACGTTTAATGATGTACTTCTGCTAACTCTAGCAATATCTTATCGAGGTCTCTTTTAAGATTAATATCATTAGGAAGAGCTTTATCGATTTTTTGGGTAGATCTAATAACAGTACTATGAGATTTACCAAAAAGATTGCCGATTTCCGTAGAAGTATATTTAGTGTGTTTGGTGGCAAGGTACATAGCTATTTGTCTTGGATGTGCTTTAGAGCTTAACTTACTATCTGATTTAATATCACTCGCTTTAATACCAAAGTGGACGGCTACTGCTTTCATGATTTCGGGAACACTTAAATTAGCAGGGATGTCAATTTGTATTCTATCGCTTAAAACTTCTTTTGCTAGTTTTAAAGAGATATCTTTTTTCTTCAAATCAGCATAAGCAAAGAGTTTAATAAGATTACTTCTTAATTCTCTAATATTTTGATCTATTGTTTCTGCTAAAAGGTCTATAATTTTACTATCTATTTTATGGTTTTCTCTTTGAGCCATGTCTAAGAGAATAGCTTTTCTTGTTTCAAAGTCAGGATTTTTGAGATCTACTGCTAGACCACTAGAAAGCCTAGAACGAAGACGGACATTGAGGTCTTTTAGTTTTTTCACAGGTCTATCGGAGGTGAAGACCATTTGTCCCCCATGAGAAATAAGAGAATTAAAGATATTTTCTAATTCATCAGTAGTGGAATCACGGTTTTGGAGCCCTTGAATATCATCAATGACTAAGAGATCACATTTTCTGTATTTATTACGGAACTGATCCATATTTTTTTTCTGCAGATGTTCTATAAATTCATTAGTGAAGTCCTCACTAGTAGTATAGAGTGCCTCTAATTCGGGGTTTGATGTTTTAAGCTGAGCCACCATAGACTGAGCAAGATGCGTTTTCCCCGTGCCCAATCCCCCTACAATAATGAGAGGATTATATTTAGCATTACGCTCTTCTACTATAGTACTAGCAGCACTGAAAACAAAATCATTGCACCCAGGAATAAAAGTATCAAAAGTATAATCAGGAGATAAATTGTTGGAAAACTTTTTATGTGAAGATTTTTTTGTTTTAGGACTAGGAGTATCCACAGAATCTTTAGGGACATTCCTCATTAATTCGATACGAAACTCTTTTTGGAGAGATAGCTCAGCAAGTTTACTATGCAACAAAGGTAAGCATTGAGCTTTAAACCAGCCGTGAGATAAAGAATCTTCTGCTTTTAGCACAATAATATGGTCATTTATGATTTCTTTAAAATGAATACGTTTCAAAGTCGCCTTTGCAATATTATCATCTAAAGAAGCGCATAAGTGTTCAGAAAGTGATTTCCATAGTTCCATAGGGTAGTCCTTAAAATATAGTTTAGTTTTATAATATCATTGTTTCAAAAATAAGAAATTGAATGTTTTCCTCAAGAGACTTATTATCATATTTTTATTCAAAAAAATCAAGTGGGGCGATGTCCTTAAAAAACAAGAGTTTCAATTGTGCAAAAATAGGGAGGTAGGGCGATATTTCATGAAATATCGCACAAAAAAACATTTCCCAACTATTTAAATATATATATTACAATAAAATAAATCATCTTCATAGTAATCGGAATTTTATGCACAAAAATAGATAGTATGTGCGTAATTTATATTAAAAATAATTGTTTTTTTAAAATTTATATATTTTATATACTTAATGATTGTAATTTTAAAGAAAAATAGCTATACTATTATAATATATAAAAAATCAATATTATGATACTTCAAATCAGTATTGTGATGAAAATTGTTTAGGGGATAGTAATGTCTTTTGATATTAAACGTATTGCTGAATTAGCCAATTTGAGCTTAAATAAAGAAGAAGAACAAACGGTAGCTAAAAATATGGTTGAGATTCTACAATTTGTAAATACCATTACCAGTTTAGATCTTGCTCATCGTGAAGCTAGTATATCTAGTTATAAGATGGATACGGTTTTGAGAGAAGATGAAATAGGCAATACTTTAAGCTCTGAGGAATTAGCTATTAATGCTCCCAAACTAGACAATTCTAGTATTATTGTACCTCAAGTAATTCAAAGATAATGCTTCCTTTAGAGAACTACCCTAGAATTTTCACAACTAAAGATTCTATTAGTGATATCCTAAAAGAACACTTAAATAGACCTATAGTTATAGATATGGGCTGTGGACATGGGGATTATATGCTAGCTCATTGTTCTGATGATAGAAATATCCTATGGATAGGTATTGATATATCCCGTAAAAGAGCTATCAAGACTAATGATAGATTGTTAAGAGCACAAAATGATAACTTTATCCTCTTTGCCGATGATGGGCAAGATATTCTCGCTATGATGCCAGAGAATATTATAGATACGATACATATAAACTTCCCAGACCCTTGGCTAAGAGACAAGCAATGGAAAAACAGGCTTTTCAGACCGTCTTTCGTTGCCGATATAGCAAGGGTTTTAAAAAAAGGTGGTGACTTGTCTTTTGTTACTGATATTAGAGTTTATGCTGATTCTGTAGCAGATATTCTTAGCCTCTACCCCCATTGGAAAAGTAAATTTGATCCCATTGTGCAGGAAAATATTTTTGAAAATTTTCCTACCCTGTTTTATAGGAAGATGAGCCCTTTAAGACCTATATCTTATATAAAATATAATAAAATATAAATTCCTTGTTTATTCAAAGGAAGATATAAAATCTATAAGAAGGAGTATAAAATGTCCCATTTTATAAATGACACATGTATCAACTGTGCCGCTTGTGAAGCTTCTTGCCCAGTAACTTGTATTAGTGAAGGCGATGGCGTTAGAGTAATTGATGAAAGTACATGTATTGACTGTGCATCTTGTGTAGCAGTATGTCCTGTAGACGCTATTGCAATGCGTTAAAGAAAGGCAAAAATTATAAAACACTCCGTATTTTCTACGGAGTGTTTTATTTTAAATTAATCTTGTTTTTATTAAAGAAATAGATAAAGGAAAACCGATTCTTAAAAAGACAAATGGCTTATTATTTTAGCTATATGATACGAAAGATTTCTGGAGAAATACTGTGAAAAAAATTCTCGTTGTTTTAAGTTTATTAATTATTCCTCAATTTTATTACGCTCAAGGGACAGACCTTACCTCGGATCAGTTAGATAATTCTATAGATTCTATATGGGCTGGACAAAGAGATAGGACTTATTCTGTTCAAGATGTAGGACCAGAATCTTTAGGAGTGGATAATAATATTATTGCACCTATATTGCCTCCTAGTCGCACTAGGACCTCTATCCCTGGATCTGAAGTAATTATCTTACCTATTGAAGAATCACAAGGACCTGTTAACGCTTCTCCTAATGATGCTCAAGCTTACATACTCTACAATAGAGCTACTATTGCTTATAGAAAAAAACAGTTTGAGACAGCTAGAGACCATTATAGGGATTTAATAAGACGTTTCCCTGATTCTAGCTATACCCCCTATGCTCTCTACACTCTGTCTATTTCTGAAAAAGACTATAGAAGAAAAATACGTATTTTACTAACTATTCAAGAACGCTTCCCTAGTTTTCCCCATAAAGATATTGTGGCTGATCGATTGGGAGATATTTACTATTTATTAGATAGTACTGAGGCAGCAGAAGAGGCTTTTAGTAAATCTAAGTCTGCCTATGCTCTCTATATGAGAGCAATGATCGCTTTAGACTCTCAAAAACCTAATGAGGCTATAGGACTTATACGTAATTTCTTTAAAATAGCGGAAGATAGAGAATCTGCTTACCAAGCTTATATGCTTTATGCCGAGGCTTTAATTGCGATTGGAGCTAATGCAAACGCTCTAACTGTTCTAGAAAAATCAGTCGATTTAAGACCTTGGGCTTACGATAACGGGGCTCTTATCCTTCTCAATGCTGGTAAAGCATTTTATCATGGAGGAAAAGAAAGAGAGGCTTTATACGCCTTTAGTTTATTGAGATTGAGATTCTCTCGTTCTACTGAATCTCGTTTAGCCGACCAGTATCTTGTGGCATTGAGTAAAAAAAGTGTCGTGAGAATGACCTCTGTACCATGGTTAGCCAATAGCTTTGAAACCATTATTAAAGAACAAACAACCGTTAATCTCAAGACCCCTAGAGGACCATCTGCAAATGATGTATTGTCTATGAATCCTCAGCTTCCTACAGGGGCTGTAACAGCGCCTAGTTTAGATCAAGTGGCATTTTTACCCCCCATGCCCATACCTGCTCCTCCTCAAAATATACAATCTATTCTCGTTCCTATAACAGAAGGCCTCCCTTCTGTGGAGATAGTAACCTTAACTAACACCGTGTTTCAAGAGTTGACAAATACTATTAATTTTGTTATCACGAATAGAGTATTCGTAGTAGAAACTAATAGTTTCACTAATGATATTACCGTGATGGATACACGATTCCTCACCAATCTCGTCACTAATATCGTACAAATATTAGAAACCAATACTATTGTGTCCTATGAGCCTGTTGTGATATTTAGAACAAATAACCGTTTCATAGATAGAACTAATTATATTACTAATATCATAAATCAAGTGATCACTAACACCTATGTCGATACCAGAACCAACTATATTACAAACTATGTAAACCAAATAATAACCAATGCTCGCTTAAATAAAACTAATTATATTACTAATATGGTAGAACAAGTCTTTACTAATACTCGTGTCAACAACAGAACTAACTATATTACAAACTACATAAATCAAGTGCTTACTAATACCCTTGTCAATAACAGAACTAATTATATTACAAACTACGCAAATCAAGTGTTCACTAATATCCTTGTCAATAACAGAACTAACTATATTACAAACTATGTAAATCAAGTGATAACGAATGCTCGCTTAAATAAAACGAATTATATTACTAATGTGGTAGAACAAGTCTTTACCAATACCTTTATTAATGATATAACCAATTACATTAATGCCACTAATCCTATAGAACGGATATCCACGAACACCTTTATTGAAAATATAACCAATTACGTTAATACCACTAATACTATAGAGCGAATATCTACGAACACCTTTATTGAAAATAGGACCAATTATATTACTAATACTAATATTATAGAGCTAATATCAACGAATACCTTTGTTAACAATGTAACCAATTATATGACTAATAGTCTAGAAAGAGTATTTACTAACACTCTTATTGATGGTAGAACGAATTTTATCACTAATGTAATAGATTATGTCGTGACTAATGCCCGTATTAATAATAGAACGAATTATGTCACAAACTACGTAAATCAAGTAATAACAAACGCTCTTGTTAATAACAGAACTAATTATACTACAAACTACGTAAATCAAGTAATAACAAATGCCCTTGTTAATAACAGAACTAATTATATTACAAACTATGCAAATCAAGTGATAACAAATGCTCTTATTAATAATGTAACCAATTATATTACTAATGTGGCAGATTATATTGTTACTAATGAGCGAATAGAGGTCTCTCCTCTCTTAATCACTAACTATAATACTGTTAATAGACGTGAAAACTTAACTAACGTTATTGCAAGAGTTATTACTAATAGATATTTAGAGTATGGCTTAGATAATACTACTAATTTTAGAGAAGAGTATACCACTCATCATTTCTTAGAGGTTATACCTTCTTGGAAAACAGCTTATGAAACCTTATCTAGTAACTTTGTAACAAATGTAATAAGAGAAGTGGTAACGAATCAAAGAATAGAAATACTCCCTAACTGGACTGGAAATTTAAGAACAAATAATAACTTTAATGTTACTAATACTATTATTACTAATACCCGTCTACAAATAGCTCCTGCTTGGATTACGAATTATGAAATAGTTAGTACCAATTTAAGAGATTCTATTATTACTAATGTCGCTAATGTCCTACAAACTAATTTTCTAGAACAGATAGTGACGAACCTCATTAATGTTACTAACAATATCACTAATATTGTAGTACTGACTAATGATCAAGGTTTGGTAAGTACTAATAACCTAGCTCCAGAATTCGCTCCTGTGCTATTAGGCGATGCCATTTTAATAGGGGATGATCCTCAATTAGATTTAATCATAGAACCTATTTATGAAGCTCCTGTGGATGATGCTCAGGCATTGTTTGTAACGGAAGATGTTACTCGTTTAGAAGCTCAAGTAGCTAAAGTTTCCGAAAAAGCGGCTGGCGTAGCTGGTCAATATAGTTTTCCTGATAGTAAAGGTTATATTGTAAGAATAGCTCAATTAAAAGATCTATCTGTAGCTAATATTATTATTAGAGATGTAAATGAATTAGACCTCAAAGTCTCCCCTGGTATCTATTTCAGAAATGAGTTTTACTATGTAGAAATTAGGGGAATTGCTGAGTATGATATGGCAAGAGAAATGTCTCAAACTCTCTATAAAATGGGTTATACAGACGTTCAAGTATTTGAACGTTATGATGTGACAGAATATCAAGACGAAAACTAATAAAAAACATTCAAAAATCCCCTGGTTTAAATGACTAGGGGATTTTTTTATTGCTAGACAAAAATTTAAAAAACATATATAATATAGTAACTATTATTTAGAAGGTTACCATGGTCAAGAAAACCCCTATGGAAGTACAATATGATGCTATTAAAAAAAATCATCAAGATGCAATTTTATTATTTCGTCTTGGTGATTTTTACGAGATTTTTAATGACGATGCTGTAGAAGCAGCTCGAGTTTTGAATATTGCTCTAACCAAACGTCACGATAGGACTATGTGCGGTTTCCCTTATCATTCTCTCAATCAATACGCCTATAAATTGATTAATGAAGGATTGAGAGTCGCTATCTGTGAACAAGTAGAAGATGTCTCTCAAGCAAAAGGTATTGTCAAAAGAGACGTTGTATCTGTATTGACAAAAGGAACTTGGGCAGAAAATCCTCTTTTAGATAGATCTACTAATTCATTTTTAGCTATTATATGTTATGTAGAGGAAGAGCTGGCTATTGTATTTGCCGATATTTCTACAGGAAATATCATTATTAGAGCCTCCAAAAACACCAACCCTCTGTCTTTTCTCTCTGATGAACTCATGCGTTACCTCCCTGTAGAAACTTTGTGTATGGAAGATTTTTTTAATCACTTTTCTATAGGAGAAGAACTAAAAGGCTATCAAGAAAGTCTAAGAATTCTCTCTCAAAAATATTTTACAGAAAGTCCTTTTTATACTCAATATGCCCATCGTTATGCCCCTATATTATCTTCTTATTCTCCCGCTAAAATCAAATCTTTACAAGGCTTGTTTACTTATTTGGAAGAGAATTACCTTACAGAAGAATCGTTAAAACATCTACAAGCTCCTTTTGAATACGAAGAAAAAGATGTTCTCTTTATGAATGAAGATACGATGAGACATTTAGAATTAGTACAAAATAATAGAGACTTTTCGAGTAAAGGGACTTTATTCTCTATTCTTAATAAGACTAAAACCTTACCAGGAGCTAGAAAACTAAGAAGATTGCTTGTAGCTCCTACAGCTCAATTAACCGAAGCTCTTAGACAATTAGACAGGACAGAATATTTTGTTAATTTGTCAGGAGGTATGAACTCTTTGCAAGATATTCTAAAAGGAATGAGTGATTTGGAAAGACTAATTGCTCGCTTGATGACGGGGAAGATCCTACCTAAGGAGCTATTGTCTTTAGTAGAATCGACACAAAGAGCAGAAAAAATAAGCCACTTTCTTCAAGGGGCTTTACCCTTTAAAGATTATTTAGCCACCCTGAGCCCTTTAGAGGATATGATATTCCTCGTTCAGAAAATGATTAGTCCTGAAACTTCTAATACAATTGATGGAACAGTACTATTAGCTCATGTAAATGCAGAGTTAGACTCTTATAAAGATATTTTAGAAAATGGTAAAAATTTTCTTATACAATTACAGGCAGAAGAGCGTATTAAAACGGGTATTTCTACTCTCAAAGTGTCTTTCAATAAAATATACGGCTACTACATAGAAATGAGTAAAATAGCTGCTAAAAACGCACCTGATACTTATATACGAAAACAAAGTCTTGTTAATTCAGAACGCTTTACGATAGAGGTTTTGGACGATTTTGAAAAAAAGATAAGTAAGGCAGAAAGCACTGTAATACGCCTAGAAAGAGAAATCTATGAAGATTTGATCATTAAGATACAAGTATTCTACGCTAAACTATTCCCTCTTACTGAGTTTGTTACAGAGGTAGATTTAAGGGTATCTTTGGCTACGGTAGCTAAAGATAATCGCTATACTAAAGCTATTCTCAACGATGGATTCGAGTGGAATATCAAAGAAGGGCGCCACCCCGTCATAGAAAAGCTATTGATAAAAGAACAATTTGTTTCTAATGATACAAGATTAAACAACAAAGATTCTAGGGTTCTAATAGTTACAGGCCCTAATATGGCGGGGAAGTCTACCTATTTAAGACAAAATGCTCTTTTTGCTGTTTTAGCTCAAATAGGAAGTTATCTTCCTGCTCAAGAAGCTACCTTGGGTATTGTGGACCAAATATTCACGAGAATAGGTGCTTCTGACGATTTAGGAGCTGGACGTTCTACTTTTTTTGTAGAGATGGAAGAAGCTGCTTTAATTGTAGATAAATTAAGCCCTAAAAGCCTCGTTATTATGGATGAGCTCGGACGAGGTACCTCTACTTTAGATGGATTATCGTTAGCTTGGGCAATATTAGAACATTTATTATTGCATCCTCAAAAAAAAGCAAAAGTCTTTTTCTCTACACACTACCACGAATTAACCGAAATTGCTCGTTTTGACGGTGTAAAAAATTATTGCATAGCTATCAAAGAGAATAAAGGAAAGCCGATATTCCTTAGAAAGGTAGTTGAGGGTAAAGCTTCTAAAAGTTATGGGATCCACGTAGCCGAGATGGCAGGAATGGAAGGGAGTATCATCACAAGAGCACAAGATATTCTTTTTCAATTAGAACGGGGCACTTTTTTCAAAACAAAAAATGTAAAATCCGACAGTCCAGGTCTTTTTGTTAGTGAAGATACCAATCAAGAAGCAAAGAATACACTCTTTGATACTTTAACCCAAATAGATCCCAATGCTTTAAGCCCTTTAGAGGCTCTCCGATTAATATATGAATTAAAAAATATAAGATAATAAAAATAGTAAATAAGGACTAAAAATGATAAAAGCTAAATACTCTAAAACCCTATTTCATACCTTGGCTATAGGGTTAAACCATATTTACCCTAATCATTTCCAAGAAATAGCACTCAACTACGATCACTATGTTTCTTTTTCTTCTTTAATAGACGAAGCTCCTAAAAATAAATATTTTCATGTTTTTCTTATTTCACAAAATCAAAAGAATTATTTAGATGTGATTAAAAATTTAAAAATTGTAGTCCCTCACTCTTTATCTGTCGTTATTGCAGAAAATCCAGCGGGTATACAAGAGTTAGTAGATAGTGGCGTACTTTTTATGTATATTGACAGAGCAGACAATACTACCACAGAAAATTCTCTTCACCAATTATGGCGTTGGCTTTTGACACTAGGTTACCAAAAAGTGGGAATTGATAATTCTGAGATAGTATTAGCAGGGGGGATCCTTTCTTTTTCCGAAGAAACTTATACAAAAAATGATAAACTTACTAAATTAACAGGAAAACAAATAGCAATGTTAAAACTTTTTATAAATTATAGAGGAGAAGTAGTTTCTCGAAAAATGCTTTTGGACAATGTGTGGAACGATGATACTAAAATAGTAACAGATAGAGTTATAGATACCAATGTGGTGGCTTTGAGAAAGATGCTAGGAGATAAAGGAAGAGACCCTATTTATCTACAAACAATATTCGGACAAGGTTATAGACTTCATCTTTAAGAAAAATACTCATCTAAGGATTTTTGGAGACGTTTGATATCGTGTGTCGTATGGAGAGGAGAGAAATAGAGAATTTGACCTCTTAAATAAACACCTCTTTCTTGAAAGAACTTAGTATCTAATTTTTCCTGGCAAAGAGCATATCCTTCATAAGATATAAACTTAGGATGTTTGAATTTAGGTAGGGAAAGTTTAGAAAGCTGATGATAATATTTAGAGCCTTCCAAATAAAAAATCCCTTCTTCAAAACTAGGGCTAGGATAAGATATTTCAAAAGAGCTCGCTAACACACCAATTTTTTGCCCCGCAAAAGGGGATTCATAAATAAAATGGAGATATTCTTTAGAGAATGGTCTCTCTTTTTTTTGGTCTCTAAAAAGGAAACGAGAATGAATCTCTACCGTGATTTTTGGGAGCTTATCCCCAGAAAATAAAGACATATCTTCGTTTCGTTCTTCAAATAGGAGAATATCAATATTATCATAAGATTCTATATCATTACAAAAAACAAATGTAACAAGAGGATTTAGCATTTTTAATTCTTCATAAATAAAGTGGGTGTTATAAGCAATCATAATCTTTGGTTTTTCTAGAGACAAAATGAGAGAAAGAAGCATATTTATGAAAGACGAATGAAAGCTAATGTAGTTATGATGGCTTATTGATTGCCAATTTTTTTGAGCTTTGTATAAAAATTTATTGTGATGATTGAGACTATTAAATCCAGAAGATAGAGCATTTTTTATAAATTTGGTTAATCTGGGTGGGCTGTGTTCTGCAAAGATAGCTCCACTATCTAAAGAGAAATCCATATATTTATTACCATCTATATCGTACAAATAAACGCCCTTAGCCTTTTTAATGATAAAAGAATCTTCGGAGAAATCTTTAAGATGAGTATGGGAGAGCTGGAGGGAGTATTCAGATGGTACTGGAAAGTGAGACATAAGACCTCTTGTTTTATATGCTTATTAAAAAGCCCCCTCTAATTAGGGGGCTTTTTGATTTTATTTTGCGTATTCTGTAACTCTTGTCTCCCTAATGAGGGTTACTTTAATCTGACCAGGATATTGCATATTGGCTTCAATTTTTTTAGCAATTTCTTTAGCGGTGAGATAGGCTTGCTCATCAGAAATTTTTTCTGGGGTTGCAAAAACTCTAACTTCACGACCAGCTTGGATGGCAAAGGCTTTATCAATACCTTCACAAGATAAAGATAATTCTTCAAGTTGTTGTAGGCGTTTGATGTAATCGTCAAAGGATTCTCTTCTTGCTCCTGGACGTGCTGCCGATATAGCATCACAAAGCATAACAATAGAACCTTCTATAAATTTGCATTCTTCTTCTCCATGGTGACAAGCAATAGCATTGACAATACGGTCAGGAAGTCCAAATTTACGAGCCACTTCAGCACCGAGAATAGCGTGACCGCCTTCTCCTGTAGCTTTAATAGTCTTACCAATATCATGTAAAAGACAGGCTATTTTTACAGACTCAATATCTATATTTAATTCACCTGCTAACATTCCACCAATATTAGCTACTTCTATAGAGTGTTTATAGACATTTTGTCCATAACTAGTTCTATATTTGAGTCTTCCTATATAAGGATAAATACCCCTAGGAAGGTTTAATTTAAGGTCTTGACAAGCTTGTTTTCCAGCCTCTACAATATCTAAATTAATATCATTTTGGATTTTATTTACCACTTCTTCAATACGAGTAGGTTGTATGCGTCCGTCTTGTACTAATTTTTCAAGGGCAAGACGAGCTATTTCTCTACGATAAGGATCAAAAGAGGAAATAACGACAACTTCAGGGGTGTCATCAATAATGAGGTCTACTCCTGTGATTGATTCGAAGGATCTAATGTTCCTACCTTCTCTACCAATAATACGACCTTTCATATCATCACTAGGAAGATTTACAGTAGTAATAAATTTTTCTGTAGCTACTTCTACAGCGTTTCTTTCTAAACTTGTAACGAGGATAGCTTTCACTTTTTGATCAGCTTCTTCTCTCGCCTCTTCTTCAATTTTTTGAATAAGAGGTACAGCTTCAGCTTTAGCCTCATTCGTGATAGATTCTATCACTTGTCTTTTCGCTTCTTGGGCAGATAATTCGGCGACTTTTTCAAGAGCTTGTAAGTGCTCTTTTTTAGCATCTTGAAGTTCTTTTTGAAGGTTTTTACTTTCGTCTTCTTTTCTTAAGAGATCTTTATCTCTTTTTTCAATAGTATCGAGTTTACGGTCTAAGGTGTCTTCTTTTTGTACAAGACGTCGTTGCATTTGTTGTAATTCATTATTTCGTTCGCGGGATTCTTTATCAAATACTTTTCTCTCTTCAAATATTCTATCCTTGGCTTCTAAAATAAGTTCTTTTTGGCGTGCTTCTGCATTTTTGGAAGCTTCTACTACTATCTCTTTTGCTCTATTTTCTGCTGAAGTAACAGATGTTTTCGCTATTACGAGACGAATTGCATAGCCAATAAATATTCCTATTAATGTAACAACTATCATTATAAAAGAAGATGCTGTCGTTATTTGTTCCATGATTTTTCTCCATTATCCTTGACAGAATTTTTCTTTAATTTCTTTTGATTGATTATTGGGATTTTACTAATTATCTGCGCTCTACTCTATTTTAACCAAAACACTTTTTGCCCATAGTGTTTTAAATATAATTTGGGTAAAACATTCTTTATATATTATATAATGCGAAGTGGGGTTTTGTCAATACTTTATGTTCTTATTTAATATATTCTTATTTGTATGATATGAGTAGCTAAGTTGTAAATTTGATTTATAAGGCTTGATTTTTTTCTCATTATCTGTAATAATAAGTAACTGTTTAAATAGGTGGAATTATATGCGATATTTATCTCTGTATGGCTCAGAAGGATTTAGGACTTTTAGAGGAATTTTAAATGGAAAAAATAATTATGTTCCAGAAAAAATCGCTAAAATCAACCCAGAGATTTTATTAGAAAGAGACTTTTCTATGCGTCTACAAGAAATTGTTGCTCCCTATACAGATAACCACCCTAAGTTAAAAGATATACTCCCTGTTGTTACTTCTAATATAGGGTCTTTACATAAAATAAATACTAATTATTCCCTATGGAGACCGCAAGATCACCTGTCTATCCTGTCTCAACACCTTTTAGCTAATGTCCTAGAAGCTTTTATGCCTGATGAATTTAAAAACACCCTTTATTTTAAAGCTACTCATGATGATATGGGACACGCCTTCTCAAAAGCGTTCTCTCTAGAACAAAAAAAAATACTTATCCCAGAAGAGCTATTAGGGCTTTATAATATCCCTCAAAATGATGATAATACTACTGTATACCAATATAAAGAAAACTATACAGAGCTCCTCAATGAAAATCAAAAGGTATCCTTTGGGGCTAAAAATATTGTGCGGATTTTAGGACATGTAGCCACTATTGTCCACGCTTTATTCGAAACAGAAGCCACAAGACAACGTTTTTATAATGACCCTGTTAGCCTTGTTCTTCCTGCTGATAATGGAGAATATATTTTAGCAGCTTATTACCTTGCCCAATCTTCCTTGCCTATAAAAAATATTTATGCTGTTTCCACAAGGCATAGAATGGTTCACTCTTTTCTTGAAAAAGGAGAATACAAGGTTTCTGACCTTAAAGAGCATGAAGAGTTAGAGATTTCTTTTGATAGATTGTTATTTGAATTAGCAAGAGGCTCTGTAGAAAAACTAGTGATGTGGAAAAAAGAATTGGTTAAAGATGGCTCCTTCAAGGTAGATGCCAAGACACTATCTAATATCCAATCCCTCTTTAAATCCTACTACGCTACCAAGGGTCATACCGCTAGTGTGTTAGAGGATTTCAAGGCTGACACTAATATAGAAGAAAGTAAAATATCTTTAATGGCGTATAAAATATCGAAAGAAACAAAAGAACATATTCTAGCCTTTGATTTAGAAGAACCTCGACCTATTTCAGCTCTCCAAGAGTTGAAAATTTTTACTACTAAAGATTTTTAAGTTTTTGCACTAATTTATCCAATTTAATAAAAAGCCCTAGTTAAAAACTAGGGCTTTTTATGTCTATTATAAGACGCATTTTATTACCATAACTGAAAATGGGTAAATGATTCTCCATTGAAATAGGTTTTATAGATTGTTTTTGTAGAGTTCTGTCATTAATAATTTTGATCTTTAATGTCCTAAAAGCACCTCTTATGGGACGGAATTCCAAAATGAGCATATAGGGGAAAAAGAGTCATTTTAGCAGTTTTTAATCAAAAAAATTGACTCTTTTTGGAGAAATAGTCATTTTTTTTGACTTTAAAAGGGTTTAATTTCGGTTTTTCTCATTTTTTAAGAGGTTTTTTTATAAAAATACTGCGATTTTTTATTGTTTTTAGTAATAAATTCTATCAACTTTTTAAGTTCTTTATTAAAATCTATTACATATTTTTCGTTATTATTTTTTAACTATTACATATAATTTAATCAATCTTCTTTCTTCCTTCACTCATCTAATTTTTGTAAACTACTTCCCTATAGTTTCTCAAATCATTGGAAAAATTAGGTGAAATGATAAGTGCGGGGGCATAAAAAACACTCTCTTAAAAAGAGAGTGTTTAGAAGTTTTTCTCGATAGTTTAATTATTGTCCCATGGGAGGTATAGGCATACCCACAGCGCTAATATTTTGTTCTTTGAGAAGATCGTCGTTTCTTTCAATACGGAAACCTTCTTTTATTTTGGATACAAAGTCAATTATCCAACGTTGACGTTTTTGTTGGGCAACTTGAGCTATAATAAAATCTTTAGATTGTTGAGCATTCATCCCTCTTGCACGGAATTCTGCACCGTATTGAGCGTAAGCTTGGTCAATTTCAGGCTGGGAAGCGACAAATTGATTGGGGTCTTCGGGAAGATTTTTAGCAACATATAATTGGAAAAGAGCTTGGTGAGCTGCATTACGAAATAAACGGATATTTTCTTCGTCTTCTAAAAACCCTTCTTCTATGGCAGTGGCTACTACAGCAAACTGATTAATCATTGTTTCTAAAATTTCTGCTTTAGCCATAGATTCATTAGCCATAACACCTGCTAATTGTTCAGGGGGTAGATTTTTTTTAATTTGATCATAGGCATTGGTGTAATCTTCTACAGAAA
Organism: uncultured Brevinema sp.; assembly: GCA_947038195.1. Classification (GTDB taxonomy): domain Bacteria; phylum Spirochaetota; class Brevinematia; order Brevinematales; family Brevinemataceae; genus Brevinema_A. The sequence continues at coordinate 3,031 of CAMQVI010000026.1, read as the reverse complement.
TACCATAATTTTCAATTTTAGCAAGGTGATCTTTATCTAACTCTTTAATTTCTGGTAAGGCTAGAGAGAAAGTGTCAACTCCACCTGTCGCAGATTTGGCAGTCATAAAAAAGATAGAACTCCCCAGCATTCCTACTATTAAACCTGCACCAGCAGCTATTATCATATTTTTTTTCATGAGATCTCCTCTATATTATTAAAAATAATTTCTAATAATATTTTAGCTTATATTTTTCAAAAAATCAATGTTTTTAATATTATAAATATATTTTTATTATTACCGATAATTTATAAAAATCATCTCGGAGATTATAACATGAAAAAATATTCTATTCTTTCTTTATTTGTATTTAGTTCTTTATTCGCACAAAGCCTTCCAACTACCCCTAAAGAGGTCGTGATTTATGCCTTGTCTGCCCTTACTAATGGAGAAATAGAAAAGCTCTTGGAAGTTACTGGGCGAAAAGAGCTACGACAAACAGAAGAGCTTTTGAGCTCCATAGAAGGTAATGCTCAAAAAAGAAGAGCTCTTTTAAATCAATACAAATCCCTAAAATCTTGGTCTATAGAAAGTATTGATGAACAAGTTATTCAAGGGCGAACCTTAGCCGTTATAGCTACTAAGTGGGTCGTGATTCCTTTTATTGAGGATGCTCCAAAAAATGATTTCGCAGCTCCCAAAACTCAAACCCTCTATGTAAATTACATGCTTGAAAAGTTAGAAAATCAATGGAAAATAATTGATCGTCGTTCTTTATAAGACAAAAGATAAAAGAAAAGCCCTCGTATGAGGGCTTTTTATTTTTCAAATATTTTTTTGAATACAGCGCTATAAATAGTCGCTTTATCTTCTATGGATTTTGGATATGCTCTTGATGATGATGGGACTCTAAAAAATCTCATTTGTCGCCCTTTATAAAGAAAATCTACACCCTCCCCTATTTTAGGGAGTGTGGGTAAATGGAAAAAGAATTTTACTATCTCTGCCGATTTTTCTCCTGTGGTGACAATAGCATCACATTCTGGTATCTGGTCTAGTACTTTTTCAAAGTCTAAGAACTCTAAAACTTCTAAGAACTTATCGGAAGCGTTGTCTTTGAGTCTATTGACGGTTAAAGCAGAATCACCTACCCCTATTTTATGATCCTTTAGAAATTGACAGATTTTATCTTTATCAAAGGACTTATGTTCTTCTCTTATAAAAATATATTTATCTTTATAGAACACCAAAGCTAAAATACGCCACATATCATTTTGAAAATTAGGGTAATAAAAATCCATTTTCCATTTTTCTTTTTTAGGGGGGAAACTCCCCAAGATCAATACCTTCGTCCCTTGGGGAAGAAAAGGCTCTAAAATATGTTTTTCCATATTACCTTCTGTTTATTTATTTTTGATTGGGGAAGTATCTGCTATTTAAAATAAGCTTAGTTTTGTTTTTAGCTCTATCTGTTGAAAAATATTGAATTTTATGCTAAAATATAAAAAGAGGAATCAATGAAAAAACTAATTATAATTTTATTATTTACAGCATGCTCTGTCAACCCTTTTAAGGAAGATTTTTTACTAAATATTAAAGGTGATTACAGCTATGGCTCACCACCTAAGGAAGAGTTTTTTGAGATAAAAAAGAACGGAGATTTTATTTTTGAAGGTATAAGATATTCTTTTATAGAAGCTCTATCTCCTACCAATGCTGCCTACTTCTTAGACGATATTCAATATGCTGGTATCATTCTTAACACGGCAAATAACCAGCTTAGGGAGATACACTCTAAAACCATCGATCAAGATGGGATTGATTTCTCGACAAGTACCCATATTGCTAACAAAAAACCAGAATTTTCCCCTGTGAAATAAGGACTCTTTATGAAAAAAATATTAATTCTTTGTACTATTGTTTTGAGCTCTTGCGCTATTACCCCTAATGATATATTTCTTGAAAATATAGAGGGTGTCTATATCTCTAAATGGTATGGGGGAATAGGGCAACGATTTGAAATTACCGATGGAGCGTCTTTTAGTGTCCCTGGATATCCTCATTCTCCCCTTGTTTATCAAGGCTCTTATTATACCCTCGAAGGGATTTTTAAAAATAAAAATAACAAATACATAGGGATTAGGGTTTCGGAGAAAGGTATTCATTTTTCAGGGAATGAATCTACCACTATAGAAGGGACTCCTTTTACACCAACTATGACTCTTCAAGGAGTTAGACAAAATTAAAAAAGCTTAAAGCCCTCACGATGCTGGGGGCTTTTCCCATATTGTTTTAATGCTTCTCTATGGGCTTTGGTGGGGTACCCTTTATTTTTATTCCATTGATATTCAGGATATTCTTCATGGAGGGCAAGCATAATCCTATCTCTCTCCGTTTTAGCGAGTATAGAGGCGGCTGCAATATGAAAACTTTTTTGATCTCCCTTAATAATAGGGATAACCAATACATTAGCTAGTTCCTTAGGGGTGATCTTCATGGCATCCGTTAATAAAATATCTACCTTTACTTTTTTTTGTATCTCTTCAAAACATCTTATCATGCCCCATTTTGAAGCTTGATAAATATTTAATTTTTTTATAGTTTTAAGATCTACGACTTCTATATGATAAGCCAAGGCTAGCTCTTTAATTTTAGGCTCTAAGGAAAGTCTTTTTTTCTCAGATAGCTTTTTAGAATCAGTAATCTCAGGGATATGTACTCCTTCTTCGAAAAGCACCCCTGCCACTACTAAAACACCCGCTAGAGGCCCTCGCCCAGCTTCGTCTGTACCTACAAGATACATAAAATCGCCAGTCCCCTGTTCCTCTATAATCGCTCTATCCGATTCCCAAGAAAGTCCTGTTATATTTTTTTTTACTTCCATTACTACCTTCCTATAATCTCAAAAAAAGCAAGGCCTTTTCAAATTCCCAAGAAAGTCCTGTTATATTTTTTTACTTCCATTGCTACCTTCCTATAATCTCAAAAAAAGCAAGGCCTTTTCAAATTCCCAAGAAAGTCCTGTTATATTTTTTTACTTCCATTGCTACC
>CAMQVI010000025.1 GCA_947038195.1 uncultured Brevinema sp. | reverse complement strand
GTTCATCAAAGTCAGCAGCAGTTATTTCTTCTATAGGCTCGAGATTATCTTCTTCTAGCTCATCAAAGTCAGCGGCAGTAATTTCTTCCACAGGCTCGAGATTATCTTCTTCTAGCTCATCAAAGTCAGCAGCAGTAATTTCTTCCACAGGCTCGAGATTATCTTCTTCTGGTACATCCAAATTTTCTACAGGGATATCATCTAAGGCGCTATCGTCAAAATCGTCAGAAGATTCATCTAAAGTAGATAGAGCGTCTAGAACGGAAGGATCTATATCAGCAGGATCAAAAGCAGTAGGAGCAGGGGGCTCAGGGGTATTATCTTCAGATGTTTCATCATCATCTTCTTCAAAGTCTGGGTCTATGGGGGCGACTTCTGCTTCTTCTGAGCTGTAAGTATTAACAATTTTCTGTAAAGATGAAAGTTCATCCTCAGAAAGAGGGGTTAACTCTGATAGTATATTGGAGCGCTGAGTGATGTCTAATCCATTAGAATAAGTGCTTAAAATTTGGTTAAAATCCATGCAAGTCTCTTTAAAATGTAACGTTATCTATATATTTTCGGTATTTTTCTAAAAATACATATAAATAAAGCACTTAATTTTTTTTGACCCCTCATGACCTCAAAAAACAAAGGCAAGTAATATAACTAAAACCTTGTTCTTTAAGGGCAAGAGAGGCTTGGTTTAATGTAGATCCCGTAGTGAAAATATCGTCTACTAATAAACTTTTCCCCTCTAGTATTTCTTTACTAATAGATTGGGTGCAAATAATATTACCTAGCTGTTGTTTTCTGCTTTCCCCACCGAGGGTTTTAATATTTAATGATTTTTTCACTTTTTCTAAAGGTTCGCTATAAGAAAAACCTAATTGAGCAATAATCCTCGTAACGGGATTAAAGCCTAAGCGTTTTTTTGTACTTTCTCCACAAGGGGCTATGATAAAATGGTAATCTTGGAATTCTTTCAGATGCTCTTTTAATAATAGCACTAAATCTTTCTCAGCAGGTAAAGAATTTTTAAATTTATAGAGGTAAAATAAATTTTTCATAAGGGAATCTTTATAAGAAAATACTGTGTGTAATTTATCCCAATGTAATTCTCTTCCCTGGCAATTGGGACAGAGACCATTTTTAAACCAAGTGTCATGACAACGAGGGCAAATATCTTTTTGATTTTTCACTAATATGATGTTTTTTGCACAAGAAGGACATAGGTTGTGGTAAGGCTCTGTAGCCCTAGTTTTACAAGAAATACAGGGTTTCCCCATGAAAAATCGTTTTAAGTGTTTTAGGGGTTCTTGAAACAAGGGGCTCATTTTTTACCTACTTTAAAGCCAAGAATATAGTACAGTATACTACATATTTAGAATATAGTCTAAATTTTAAGTCGAAATAGTGTATAATATACTATGACATAGTGCCGATATAAATAATAGTGTAAATTTTATTTTAGGAAGGAATAGTTGAAAATTTTTTATCTTTTTCTCTTTATCTGTATGCCTTTACCTCTATCAGCTACGGTTACTTTTGACCAAATAAAAAATAGGAAAGTCGCTCAATACGAATTAACAGACATAATAATGGATTTAGCGATAGAGGAAAACGGAGCTTTGTTGGATCGTTGGAGAAGCTTGAGCCCGAAGACCTTTGAAAAACTAGATTTTACTAAGGCTTATTTGTTGGCGGCCAATAGATCGTTAGAGCAAAGGCTTACGAATCAAGCGCTGAGTTTATATATTCGTTCTTTTCAATGGATAGATAAAAACTATTATGATAAAGTGGAGGCTGCTTTTCAAGCGTCTTTTCACCTCTATGCTCAAAATAAAAGATCAGAAGCTCTATTCTATATTAATAGAGCTATAGAATCTCTAGCAAAAATCAGAAATAACCACCCTTTAGCAGAAGATCTTTTCTTTTTAAAAAGGCGTATTGTTTGGCGTTATTTTTCTCGCTTTGAATCTCTTCCCGACAACGCTATTAGTGCTGTTGAGTTTGATGGAGATGACGTGTGGATAGGAATGTGGTCAGGCGGGGTAGGGCGATTTAGCAGGTCTTCTCTAAGGCTGGATTTATATAATGAGCGTAATACCAAATTACCATCCAATTACACAAGAGATATTCTCGTAAGAAAGGATAAAATATGGGTAGCAACTCAAAGTGGTCTAGCCTACTACCAAAAAAGTGACGCTTCTTGGCATCCTGTAAAAGGACTAGAAAAGTACAAATTTAAAAATATAAGCCACAATGGCACCCACTTCTACGCTACTACTCTTTATAAAGGAGTGTTTCGTAGTAAAGATGGAGACAGCTGGGAAAATATTATCTCAGGGCACAGCGTTTTAGATATTCTAAATATAGGCAATGAATTTTATATAGCCACTCCAGAAAGAGGGGTGTATCTTTATAGAGATAATAAGCTAGAGCCTTTTCTTCCAAATGTGTCTGCTAAAGTTATCATCTCAGATAGAGACCCAAATATTTTATGGGTGGGCACTTATGGGCAAGGACTCTTGAAAATAGATAGAAAAAGTGCTAAAATACTAGAGGAGTTTCGTGCCAATGTTATGAGATCTGATTATGTAGAGAGTTTACTCGTAGAAGAAAATAAACTATGGGTGGGTACTTTAGAAACAGGGGTTAGTATTTATGATATGGATGAAGGCACTTGGAGTATTTTGGGCTTAAGAGATGGACTCCCAGGATTAGATATAACTTCCATCACAAGAGAAAATGACCACCTGTGGTTTGGGACTTTAGCGGGTGGTATAGGTATTTACCTCTTCAAAGAAAAATTCCCTGTAAAGGAGTAACAATTGATAAATAGAGCTTACGAATATGAAGAACTACTAAGAGAATCTTCCAAAAAAATTATTACCTCTATTGATAAAGGGGATGTAGTAGCCACAGCATCCTACTCTCAATCGGTGCATTTCGAGCATGATAAATTACAAAATATAGAAGATGTGTCTTATTTCGCTATAGCTACAAGGCTTTTTGAAAATGGAAAAGTGGGCAACTCTCATATAAATGATCCCAAAGATCACAAAGATCTCATAAAAAACGCCAAAGAGTCTGCAAAATTTGGACAAGAAATCGATATTGAATTACCTTCTGCTCAAGAATATCGATTGTTGGATTGGCAGTATAGCCCTAAAAATCTTAACTATAGTAAAAAAGATTTAAAAGAGCTGGCAGAAACGCTTTTAGCGGAGATTAAAAAATTTGCCCCAGATGCGAAAGTGTCTACCTCTACCTATAATTCTTGTTCTCTAAATTATTTAGAAAACACTAGTGGCTTTAAAGGAGAGTATGATATTTCTACGGTATCCTTACAAGGGGGATTGTTTGAACTTGGTAAAGACGATTCTTTTATAGAAATTTATGAATCCTACAGTTTTTACGATACGGATTACGATATTAAATTAATTACAGACCCTTTGAAAGAGAGACTTATGAGATCTCGCCAACAGTCTCCCCTCACTAAAACAGGGAAAATGCCCGTCATTTTTGCCCCTTCGGTGATGGATTTGTTACTCACTCCTATAGAAATAGCTCTTAATGGAAAAACCTTATCCAAGGAAATGTCTCTATTTGCTAATAGACAAGGCGAAGAAATGTTTGATCCAAAATTTTCTTTAAGAGACGATCCTTTTTACAAACATTCTTCGGGGAGCTGCCCTTTTGATGATGAAGGAACAATAGGAAAACCTATGGATCTCATCAAAGATGGAATTTTTAATGAATTTATTTTTGATTGTAGTATTGCTAAAAAAATGAATGCTAAGAGTACAGGGCATGCTTCTAGAGGGATACAATCCCTCCCAGCGCCTGCACTTAGTAATAGAATTATAGGACTAGGGTCGAATAGCCTAGAAGAGATGATAGCTTCTATAGATTATGGCTTGATGCTTGTAGGGGTTTTAGGGGAAGGACAATCCAACGTTATTGCTGGAGATTTTTCTGTTTTAGGGGAAACTGCCTATCTTATAGAAAACGGTCAATTAAAAGGTAGAGTAAAAGATCTTATGATTTCTGGAAATTCTTTTGAGTTATTAAAAAAAATAGAAATGATAGAAAATAAGCTACATAAGGAATACAGTTTACACACCCCTCACTACTTATTGGATGGTGTGAGTGTATCTAAAAACATTTAAAGAGTAGAAAAATATAGGAAGAATATTATGTCTAAAGAAGCTGATAAAGTAAGAGATCGATTGAGTTTAGATGGCTTAGATCCAAAAGATAGGCAAGATTTGTTTAAGCAGTTTACGAAAGCTGGTGGGCAGGTAGTTAGTGAAAAAAAAGAAGTGAAACTTTCTAATATATCTAGATCTCAGACAGAAAAAGCTTCTGTGGGCAAACATAATGTAAAAGCTGCTGCTTTATCAAGCAACCCTTTTGATGTTAAAGCAGAAGATGTTTTAAAGGGAATAAAAACTAAAGTAGGAATAGTAGAGCTAGATGAGTTAAAAAAAACCCCTGGCTATATGGTATTTTTCAAGAAAGTTTCTTGTGTTTTCGCGGGGGTTTTCAATCTTTCTGCTACTAAATTCTCCCCAAATTTTAAAATCATGACATTGGATAAAGTGTACAGCGAATATATTGTTCTAAAATTATTTCTAGACCCTATATTTCAAAAAACTACCCCAGAATCAGTAAGGTTTAGAGAGTATATGTGTGAACAAAATCTTATTTTAGAATATGAAATTGCCTATCATGCATATTATCTTTTTGATTTGCAAAACTTCAAACGTTTACAAGAAACTCGAAATATCACAGTAGACAATTCAGAGGCTGATTTTAAATATTTCTTTAGCCGTTTAACACTTTATTATCATTATATAGCTCAGATGAAAGTAGCCATAGGAATCGTTATTAAACAATTTGGTATTCTCTTCCCTAACCAAAAAAACAAACTTCATAGTCCAGCAAGAGTGGATCTTATTTTTAATACTATTTGGTCTACGTGGTACTATAGCTTAGAAGAGCTAATCCAGTACTATTTAGGCAGACATAATAACCATCACGCCCCACAAGGTTTACTAGCTTTTTTAGGAATAGAAGGGCAATCAGCGAAAATAGGACATTTGGCAGAAGAATGGAAAGCTCAGTATAATGCTACTCTTAAAAAAGAAAAAGAGGCCAAAGAGGCTGCTACTCATAGTAAAGAAAATGGGGATGGTTCCACCTTCCCATCTGAGAGTATTGAAAGAGGTATTAATTATATTCTAACGAATGTAGATTTTGCCAATTATTTTAAAACCTTCAAAGGGAGAAAGGATCTAAGAGCTTTATTTACAGAAGAAGATCAAGTCTTTTATACCTATGCTCTTGTTGATTACTTTGATAAAGAATTTAGTTTTCTATGGGGTGGAGACCTTATCCCTATGCACGTTATTCCTGATGATGTATTAGGGCGTTTTGATGCTAAAAAAGAGTTAAAATTGATTCATAATAAAATCAATCAATTTTACGAATTAGTTAATGAATACCTTCGTAATCTTCGTTCTGTTCACGCTGCTGTAGATGGACAGAAAAGACAAGACCACTATGGCGCTCAACTATCTAAAGATCTTTCTCGTAGCTCTTATACGGCAAGGCAACATCTACTTCATGCTTATACGGAATATCTTGATATCTTCAATAAAATAGTAGCCACTAGAGATAAGGGTGATTCCATTGTGGAAAATTGGGAAGAAGAGTTAGGGCAAAATAAAGTGCACTCTCATAGAGTTTTATTTGAAAAAACAGTAGAGGATGCTATAAATCATACGGCAGATTATCTTGGAGCTACATGTTGGCTTTTAAGATATTCAGAATTATCAGGTTTAAGTGGAAAGCTTATGGATGTTACTATTTTACCAAAAGATTTAGTAGAACAAGCATTAATAGATATTTAAAGAATAAAAAATGGTACTATCTAGAAATAATAAATTAAGGAGTGTGGAATTGGGTGTAGTATTGGTACATAATATGACAATAATCTCGGAAGATGGTGCATATCGTCTGTATATACAAAGCGAATATGGGTCTTTTGATACATTGATGGATAAAATATGGGTAGCTCAAATTATGCTCTTGTTACCAAAGTACTTAACAAAAAAGGCTTCGGGTAAGGCTACTCTTAGGCGAAAAAACGAAGCACTAAAAATTACTCTAAAATCCCAAGACGCTTCTTACCCTTTAGAGCAAGGATTGGTCTGTGTTTTAGAACAAAATATCTCTCTTTATATAGAAGAATCTCTCCTTCAAAAAGATTATAGCTATGATGGAGAGCATGAAAAAATGGTACAAGGAATGATAAAGGAAGAACAAGAATATTATTCTTCTTATCTAATACAAGAAAAAATATTGCTTATAAAAAAGGCTATAGAAGAAGAGCGTTATGAAGATGCTGCTATTTTAAGAGATGATATATCAAAGTTAATTAATACCTAATAAGTTGAGGGGTAGAAAGCGTGAATATAGTGGAAAATAAAATCATACTGCGTAATAAATTTCTTAAAGATCGTATCAAAAAATCAGACGATGTCATAACAGAAACTCACAATAAAATTCTTCCCTATGCTAGGTCTTTGATGAGCTTCCATTCGACAGTAGCTATTTTTCATTCTATTAATGGAGAGATTGACCTTGCCCCTCTTATCGCTTATGCTCAAGAACGCGAGATAAAAATATTTTTACCCAAAGTAATCTCTAAAACGGAAATAGTTTTTTGTCCCTATGAAATAGGCGATAAATTAGTAAAAAGCTCTTTTGGGGTGGATGAGCCTCTTAGTGAGCCCCATGAAGGAATGATTGATTTGTTTTTTGTGCCAGGAGCGGCTTTTGGGAGAGATGGTTCTCGCTTGGGCTATGGTATGGGGTATTTTGATAGATATTTTGACAAGCATAAGAATACCGTCGGTCAAAAAATGGGTGTATGTTATCACAATCATCTTATTGAGTCTATCCCTACAGAAGATCATGATATTAAAATGGATGGGGTATTGACAGAAGAAGGATTACTTCTTGTTTCTCAATAGATCATATAAGAACATTATCATATAATATTTACTTAGTCCGTCTAGCTCTTCGGTGAGCTGACTTTCTAAAGGAAGAAAAATAACTTCGAGATCTTCTTCCTCCGAAAAAAGCATATCTTCTCCTAACTTTTCCTCAAAATCATTAATATGTAAACGTATCATAAAAGGATACTGCTGAGAGGTAGAAAACCCAGGGCTAAGGTAGCTGGGGCTTTCTGCTATTATAGCTATCTTATCTAAAAAAATTTTCCTCGTACTGTATGTATGGGGATTTTTCACAAGAATATATTTTTCTTCTGTAGAGAGATTGATCTCTTCTTGTAATTCTCTTTTCATTCCCTCTGAAGGGCTACTATCAAAATCTTCAATTTTCCCCATAGGTATTTCTAAAGTCGTTTTTCCTATAATAGGTCTATATTGTTTTACAAAAATCCCATAAGTATCGTTAATAGTAACAAAACACGTTACAAAAGGTTTTCTTTCAATGAGTAGGTAATCCTTGGAGTCTTTACGATTTTTGGCATAAGATACGATTTTTATATTGGGAAAAGAGGGGATGTCTTGAGCATTGAAATTTCTAATCATGGTGGTGTCCTTTTGGTACTTATTTTCAATTATTTTACAATTCTAAAACGGCTCCAGTGGCAAGGTATTGTAATTTATCAGCTAAAACATTTTTTAAAAGATGAAAAGCTTTTTCACCAGTACAATGACAAGTGATATACTGAGTTTTGGATTGGTTTAATTTTTCGGCAACACTTAGAATGAGGGCATCAGATTCATATTTTTTTGAAATAGGATTGAACAAATGAAAGCCAGAAATCACATAATCAAGCTCTTTCCCGATCAATTCTTCGGCTCTCTTTTTGATGTTAACAATTCCTCTATGGGCACATCCTGCAATCAGAAAAGTTTTATCCTCTTCTGTGATTATAAGATTGTGTTCATGGATAAAATCATCTTCAAAAAATTTATTATCGATTTTTTTATATAATAGTTTATTAGAAGTAGGGACATCTTCTTGTCCTGTAACATCAGAAAATAAAAATAATTCATCATCTATTTTTAATTGATTAGTTGTATAAATCAATCTGTCTTTTTGTTTAATATTAGGGATACCAATATTAATAGGAATACCTAAAAATTTAGTGTAATATTCCTTTAAGGAAAATTCTTGTACATATATATTTGCTTTTTTGTTATATTCTAATAAATTATTAATTCCACCACCATGATCAATATGACCATGAGATAAAATAACAGTATCAACTTCAGCAATGTCAAGTCCACATTTAAGTGCATTTTCGATAAAAAGATTATTAGGCCCCATATCGAAGAGTATGTTGTGATTTGTACTTTGAATATAGAGACTCAAACCGTGTTTGGATTTATATTGCTTGGAAATTCTTGTATTTTCAACTAAAGCTGTTATTTTCATTATTAGCCTGCTTATTAAAATAATAGTAAGTACTTTTTTAATATATTATAGAGTATGCCCACAAAGTATATCAAAAAACAAAGAGAAATACAACTTTTATAAATGAGATAAGATGATGTTCATAGAAATTTTCGGAAAAGGATTGACATTTTTGCGGAAATATCTTATAATTTTTATCAGTATTCTTTATCTTAATTGATAAAATAATTCGCCCACATAGCTCAGGTGGTAGAGCACTTCCATGGTAAGGAAGGGGTCATCGGTTCGAATCCGATTGTGGGCTAGAATATATCAAGGAGCTTAATATGCCACACATCGTTACATTAGAATGTGAAAGTTGCGCAGAACGTAATTACACCACTACTAAAACCAAAAAAATGATTCAAGAAAGAACAAAACTTGAACTTAAAAAATATTGCAAACGAGAACGTAAACATACTATACATAAAGAAATTAAATAGTTTTTTTCTGTATTTATATATAGGGTAGTAGCTCCAATGGTAGAGCAACGGTCTCCAAAACCGTGTGTTGCGGGTTCGAGTCCCTCCTACCCTGATTTTGAAAAAATATGAGAAGGTAATAAGGCTATGATTTTTATCAAATATGTAAAAGATTCTGCTGAAGAGCTTAGAAAGGTCACTTGGCCTAATAAGGCTGAAGTAGTTCGTGCTACAACAGCTACTTGTATTTTTGTAGCGATTTTTTCAGCAATTTTATTTGGAGTTGATATGGTATCACGCCTAGCACTTCAAGAGTTGATGAAGTAATGGCTAGAGGTTGGTTTGTTATCCAAGTGCAGACTGGATTTGAAAATAAAGTTTATACCCGCTTATTAGAAAAGAAAAAAGTAGGCATATTGAGAGATGTGCTTATTGATGTTCGTGTTCCAGAAGAAGAAATTATCGTTGAAAAACGTAATAAAAAAGTTGTTCAAAAACAAAAAGTATATCCCGGTTATGTTTTAGCCGAGCTAGACCTTCCTGAAGATGAAATGGCATGGAAATCTGTTTATGCTGATATTCGTAATATTTCAGGTGTGGGTATGTTTTTAACAGCAGGTGGTGGTAACCGCAAACCTGCTCCTCTTACTTTTGAAGAGGTACATGATATTTTTGAAAAAACTGGGGATATTGCTAACAAAGGCTATGAAGTCGGTGCTAATAGTATCTGGGAAATCGGAGAAAAAATTCGTATTAAAGACGGAGCTTTCAAGGATTTCGATGGTGTCGTGAGTGAAATTCACGGAGATAAAGGTGTGCTTATTGTTACAGTGGAGATGTTCGGAAGAATGACCCCTGTAGAGTTAGAATACACACAGATATCGAAAATAAATTAAAATGATTGTGAATAATGCAGATGCTTCTACTGTATTATTTGTGAGAATAAATAGAACACATTGTATAATTTTGTAGTAATACATAAGGATATAATAGAAAAATGGGAGTAATATATGGCAGCCCCTAATGCTAAAGTTGATAGCGTTGTTAAATTACAGATCCCTGCTGGACAGGCAAACCCTGCCCCACCAGTTGGTACCGCTTTAGGTCCAAAGGGAATCCAATTAATGGAATTCTGTAATCAATTTAATGCAGCAACCAAAGATAAGGCTGGATTTGTGGTACCAGTGGAAGTTACGATTTATACAGATCGTTCTTTTACTTTTATTTTAAAAACACCACCTGCGTCCAACCTTATCCTTAAAGAGCTCGGCATCCCTAAAGGATCCGCAGAGCCTAACAAAAACAAAGTCGGTACTCTTACGAAAGCACAAGTACGTAAGATTGCCGAAATTAAAATGCCTGACTTGAATGCATTTACCATCGAAGCAGGAATGCGTATTATCGAAGGTACTGCAAGAAATATGGGCATTGAGACGGAGGCTTAAGATGGGAACACTTCTACATAATGGCGTCCGTTATAAAGGCACCAAACGTCAGTTAGACAATATTAAAAAGTTTGACTTGACACAGTCTTATGGACTAGATGATGCAGCTAAAATGATTAAAGAGCTTGCTAATGCAAAATTCGATGAAACTATTGAATTACATTACAACCTCAATATCAAACAAAAACACAGTATTCGTGACACTCTTGTTATGCCTCATAATGTAGGTAAAGAAGTCAAGGTTCTTGTTTTTGCGGAAGGGGATTTTGCTACTGCAGCGAAAAACGCTAGTGCTGATTTTGTCGGTTCTGACGACCTTATCCAAAAAATTAAAGATGGTTGGTTTGATTTTGATGCGGTAGTTGCTACCCCTGATATGATGCCTCGTCTTGCTGTTGTGGCTTCTGGTTTAGGAAGAAGAAAGTTAATGCCTTCCCCTAAAACAGGTAATGTTACGACAGAAATCGAAAGAGTCGTAAAAGAATTTAAAGCTGGTAAAATTGAAGTACGTGGCGATAAAACTGGTAATTTTCACATTGTAGTGGGAAAAGGGTCTAAATCTGAGTTAGAAATTACTGAAAACGTTCTTGCTATACATAGATTGATCATCAGAAATAAGCCAAGTGATCTTAAAGGTGAGTACATCAAATCTCTAACTTTAACTTCTACCATGGGACCTTCTGTCACGATTGACCATAAGAAAGTGATGGTATAGGAGAAGAACGATGTTAAAAAAAGCAGAAAAAATTGAAGTAACCAAAATTCTTACGCAAGAAATTGCTGAGGCTGATGGATTTGTCGTATGTTCTTTCCAAGGTTTGAATGTTGCAGATATGAATGGACTTCGTAGAGAGCTTTTTGCTGAAAATGCAAAAATACAGGTTATCAAAAACCGTCTTCTCAAACATGCTTTACATGAAAACAAAATCACGAGCATGGATGAATATCTAAAAGAATCTACAATGATTGTTATAGGTAAAGAAGATGCGATGGTTGCTATTCGTGTTTTAGGTAAATTTGCCAAAACACACGAAAAATTAGCATTCAAAGCTGGTTTTGTCGCTAAGACAGAATACTCTAAAGAAGAAATTACTGAAATTTCAAAAATGCCAGGACGTATCGAGCTTATTGCTATGATCGCTGGTGGAATGAATTCTGTTCTTTCCATATTCAATGGTACCCTTGAGGCACTTGCGAACAAAAAAGAACAAGAAGGGGCTTAGTCCTCAAAAATTGTTATATATATAATTATATAGCATAATAAAAATGCCAAGAAAGTAAAAAGCTTTCCGTCAAATAGGAGAAAAAAATGGCTGATAATGTAACTAAAGTATTTGATTTAATCAAAGATATGACTGTTCTAGAATTAAATGATCTTCGTAAAAAAATTGAAGTAGAATTTGATGTTCAAGCTACTGTCGCTGCTGCTCCTGGAGCTGGAGCTGGTGCTGCTGATGCTGCTGAAGTTTCTACTGTTTCCGTATTCGTTAAAGATCACGGTGCAAGTAAAATCGAAGTTATCAAAGCTATTCGTGAAATCACAGGTCTTGGACTTAAAGAAGCTAAAGAAATGGCTGAAAGTGCAGGAGCTACTGCTCTTAAAGCTGATATTGAACAAGCTGAAGCAGATCAAATTGCTGAAAAGCTTAAAGCAGCTGGCGCAACTGTAGAAATTAAATAATTTTGATTTTTATGGTGAGTAAAACTTATCTTCAGTACCTACCTATGCTAATGCTCAATTAACAAATAAATTGTATACCCCTATCATCGATAGGGGTATACAACGTTTTTATTATTATATTATAATGTTATTATTAGTGAAAAATTCACACAGTCCAGAGATGATTAAAGTTTCTTGGCTAACCTATCAAAAAATGGAGAATATCTATGCAGCACCAAAAGCGTGTTTCATTCGCTGAGTTTCAAACTCAAACTATAGCCCCTGACTTATTAGCGATTCAACTAGAATCATTCACAGAATTTCTACAAATAGAAATTCCAGCCAACAAGAGAGAGCTCAAAGGTCTTGAAGGTGTTTTTAGATCTGTGTTTCCTATAGAAAGTACAGACGGAAATATCGTTATCGAGTACGTTCATTACGATGTCGGTGAGCTAAAATATCCTGAAGAAGAAGCCTTCAACAAAAATCTCACTTATAGTTCCCCCATTAAAGTGATTTTTAGGCTTATTGATAGAAAAACTGGGGAAATTAAAGAAAAAGATATTTATATTGGGGATTTCCCTATCATGACAGACAGAGGTACCTTTATTATTAATGGTGCAGAACGTGTTGTTGTGAGTCAAATTTACAAATCACCTGGGGTACTCTTTAGTGCCAAAAATAAAGAATTTGCTGCTAAAATTGTTCCTGAAAAAGGTTCTTGGTTAGAATTTATTGTCGATAGTAAAAAAGACTTGATGTACGTACGTATTGACTCAAGACGTAAGCTTCTTATTACCACCCTCCTTCTTTCTTTGGGAATGACTGTAGAAGATATTGTTCAACGTTTCTTTGAAATGACTGAAGTTACTCTTACCTCTGACTCTGATGCTATTTCTAAATTAGTAGGTCAATATGTAGGTGAGACAGTTTTAGACGAAGAAGGCAATCCTATTGTTTCTGCCATGGACAAACTCTTCCCTAATAGTGTAAACCAACTATCCCAAAAAGGGGTAGCCTCTATTAAAATTATTAAAGCTGAATCTCTCCAAAAAAATAGAGCTTTAGTCAATACTCTTGAAAAAGATGATACTAAAGATAATATTCAAAAAGCGGTGAAAAAGATTTATAGTATCCTTCATCCCGGTGAAGCTGCTCCTTTTGACGTAATTGTTCGTGATCTTAACAATATGTTTTTCAACAACAAATACTACGATTTAGGAGAAGTGGGACGTTATAAATTAGTAATGAAACTCTACCAAGAGTTAAACAAAAAAGATAGAGATGCTCTTCTTCAATCTTTCACTTTATCTTTTGAAGATATCTCTTGTACTTTAAAACATTTGATATCCGTTTCTAACGAAGAAGCCCCTATTGATGACGTGGATCACCTTGGAAATCGTCGTGTGCGTAGTGTCAGTGAACTTATTGTTGATGCTATTAGTGCCGCTTTTACCACAGTAGAAAAATCTATATACGAAAAATTATCCACAAGAGAAGTAGAAGACTTATCTCCTCAAAATATTATTAACATTAAACCTATTATTTCTTCTATTAATGATTTCTTTGGAATGAGTCAATTATCCCAATTTATGGATCAAATTAACCCTATATCTGAGCTTACCCACAAACGTCGTCTTTCTGCTCTTGGTTCTGGTGGACTTTCTAGAGATAGAGCTGGCTTTGAAGTGCGTGACGTTCACTATACCCACTATGGTCGTGTTTGTCCTATCGAAACACCAGAGGGCCCAAATATTGGACTTATCGTGTCTCTTTCTATCTTCGCAAAAGTAAATCACTATGGATTCCTCGAAACACCTTATTTATTAGTTAAAGAAGGACAAATCACTCAAGAGATTGTCTACTTATCTGCTAATGAAGAAGAGAATATGTATATTGCACCTGTAAACGTGGAAATGGATTCTACCTTTAAAATCACAGAAGAATTTCCTCGTGTACGTTATAAAGGGGAATATGAATTAGTCCCTACAGAAAAAGTACAATTAATGGACGTTTCTGCCCTCCAACTTTTATCTGTATCTGCTGCTTTAATTCCATTCATCGAAAATGATGACGCTAACAGAGCCCTCATGGGATCAAATATGCAACGTCAAGCAATGCCTCTTCTTAGAAATAGCTCACCTATTGTGGGCACAGGTATGGAATACCTTGTAGCTAGAGATTCTCGTGCTGCATTAAGAGCTATTGATGATGGTAAAATCACAAGTGTAGACGCTAAAAATATCGTATTAGCTACTAAAAATGGTGATAAAGAATATCGCTTAGCCAAATTCAGACGTACAAACCAAGATACTTGTTTCAACCAAAAACCTATTGTTGATGTAGGGGAAGAGGTCGTTAAAGGACAAGTTATCGCTGACGGATTTGGTACGGATCAAGGCGAGCTCGCTTTAGGTAAAAATGCTGTAGTAGCATTTATGCCTTGGAACGGGTATAACTATGAAGATGCTGTTCTTATGTCTGAAAGACTTATTAAAGAAGATGATTTTACATCTGTTTATACGACAGTATTTGAATGTCCTGCTTTGGATACGAAACAAGGTTCTGAAGAAATCACGAGAGAAATCCCTAATATTGGGGAAGATGTTCTTCGTAATTTAGATGAAGACGGTATTGTTCGTGTTGGTGCTTATGTAAAACCTGGTGATATTCTTGTAGGTAAAGTAACTCCCAAAGGAGAGCCCACAGAAACTCCTGAATTTAGATTATTACATGCTATCTTTGGAGAAAAAGCTAAAGATGTTAGAGATACCTCCCAACGTGTTCCTCATGGGGAAGACGGGGTAGTGGTAGACGTTAAAATCTTTACTCTTAAAAATGGTGATGAGTTATCTCCTGGTGTTTTAAAGCTTATCAAAGTATATCTTGCTAAAAAAAGAAAAATCAAACCTGGTGATAAAATCGCTGGACGTCACGGAAACAAAGGGGTAGTATCCAGAGTTATGCGTGAAGAGGATATGCCTTTCTTACCAGATGGTACTCCTGTAGATGTGGTACTTAACCCTCTCGGCGTTCCTTCTCGTATGAACCTTGGACAATTATTTGAGACTTATTTAGGGATGGCTGGATTAAAACTAGGTGTTAAATACCAGTGTGCTGCTTTCCAAGGAGCATCTTTAGACCAAATCGACGAACAAACGGACATGGCTAATGCTAAAATATTAGCAGATCTCACGGAAGAACGTAGCAAATATGGTGAGACTAAAGAAGATATTGAAAAATATTGGGACGAAGTTAAACTCACTAAAACAGGAAAATACAAACTTAGAGATGGACGTACTGGAGAATATTTCCAGAAAAACGTTTTTGTTGGGGTTATGTATGTGCTTAAACTCAACCACATGGTGGATGATAAATTGCACGCTCGTTCTGTTGGACCATACTCACTCGTTACACAACAACCTCTACGTGGTAAAGCCAATTTTGGTGGTCAACGTTTAGGAGAAATGGAAGTTTGGGCATTGGAAGCTTATGGTGTTGCTAACTTACTACAAGAAATGATGACAGTAAAATCTGATGATACAGATGGACGTGTACGTGTCTATGAAGGAATTATTAAAGGTAAGAGAGTTGCTTCCCCTAATATTCCTGAGTCCTTCAATGTTCTTATCCAAGAACTAAGAGGATTGGCTCTTGATATTCAAGTTTATGATAAAAACGGTAAATCTGTTTTATTAAAAGAGAAAGAAAAAGAAGCCAGTGACATGAGAATACATCTCATTTAGTATTAGATTGCAAAAGCACTACTTAAGACTAATAAAAACAGAAAGAGGATATTAGATATGAAAGGAATGCAAGGATTTGGCGCTATTTCCGTAAATCTAGCAAGCTCTGAGTTAGTAAGATCACTATCTCATGGTGAAGTATTAAAACCAGAAACTATAAATTATCGCACATTAAAAGCAGAAAAAGATGGATTATTTTGTGAGCGTATTTTTGGACCAACAAAGGACTATGAATGTTCTTGTGGTAAATTTCGCTCTATTCGTTACAAAGGAATCGTTTGTGATCGTTGTGGCGTAGAAGTCACTGAAGCTAAAGTACGTAGACATAGAACAGGGCATATTGAGCTTGTTGCTCCTATCGCTCATATATGGTATTACCGTATTATTCCTTCTAAGATAGCAATTTTATTAGATGTGGCACCTAGCCATATTCAAAGTATTTTATATTTTGAAAAATATATTGTTATTGATCCCGGTGAAACAGATTTAAAACCTAACCAAGTGTTAACTGATGAAGAATATGATGAATACAGAGATCGCTACAAAGAAGCGTTTACCGCTGGCTCAGGAGCTAGTGCTGTACGCCAAATTCTTAGAAATATTGATTTGGATTCTTTAGCGGACGAGCTTCGTAACACTAACGAATACCAAAATAAAGCAGATAAAAAAATCATTAAAAGATTAGAGTTGATAGAAGATCTCCGTAAATCTAAAAACAAACCTGAGTGGGTTATTTTAGATGCGGTACCTGTTCTTCCCCCAGATCTTCGCCCTATGGTTCCCCTAGATGGTGGACGTTTTGCGACTTCTGATATTAATGATCTTTATAGACGTTTGATTAATAGAAATAGCAGACTTAAAAAACTTAAAGCTGTTAATGCTCCTGATATCATTATCAAAAACGAAATGCGTATGGTACAAGATGCTGCGGATTCCTTATTTGATAACTCTCGTCGTGCTCACCCTGTAACGGGTGGTGGAGACAGACCTTTGAAATCTCTCTCTGACATTCTAAAAGGGAAACAAGGTCGTTTTAGACAACACTTACTCGGAAAACGGGTAGACTATTCTGGACGTTCTGTTATTATTGTCGGTCCTAACCTTAAACTACACCAATGTGGACTCCCTAAACAAATGGCTCTTGAATTGTTCAAACCTTTTGTTATGAGAGGACTTGTAGAAAAAGAATTTGTTACCAACATAAAAGCAGCTAAACACATGATAGAAGTCGAACATGAAAAAGTATGGGAAATTTTAGAAGAGGTAGCTCGTGATCACCCTGTTCTTCTCAATCGTGCTCCCACACTTCACCGTCTCGGTATACAAGCATTCGAACCTATTCTTGTTGAAGAAAAAGCTATTCAGTTACATCCATTAGTATGTCATGCTTATAATGCTGACTTCGATGGTGACCAAATGGCAGTTCACGTACCTATTTCTCCAGAAGCTCAAATTGAAGCTTGGTTGTTAATGCTTTCTAGTCGTAACCTTTTAAACCCAGCTAATGGACATCCTGTTGTTTATCCTACTCAAGATATGGTTTTAGGTATTTATCACCTCACTAAACCTAAAATCAATAAACCTGAAAAAATCAAAAAGTTTGATTCTTTTGCAGAGTTATTATATGCAGTAGACTCTAGGGTATTAGCTTATGAAGATTGGATCCAATACAAGATCGATGGAGAATGGCTAGATACTACTCCAGGACGTGTTATCTTTAATGAGATCATTCCTAAAAAATTAGGTTATATTAACGAAACCTTAACATCTAAAAGAGCTGAAAAACTATTAGCCTTATGTTACCGTATCTATGGTATTAAAGAAACTGCTTATTTAGCTGATGATCTTAAAACTATTGGTTATACCCATGCTACAAGACTAGGGGTAACAATCTCTCTTACTGATATTAAGATACCAGAAGAAAAATATGCTATTGTTGCTAAAGCAGAAAAAGAAGTTCAAAAAATCGAAGACAATGCTCGTAAAGGACTTGTAACTGCTACTGAAAAATATAATCAAGTGTTGGATATATGGGCTAGTGCTAACGACAGAATCAAAAAACTTGTAGAATCTCGCCTCCATGAAGATGAAGATGGATTCAACGCTCTTTACGTGATGATGGATTCTGGTGCTCGTGGTAGTAGAGAACAGATTAGACAACTTTCTGGTATGCGTGGTTTGATGGCTAAACCTTCTGGGGAAATCCTTGAAATGGCTATTCGTTCTAACTTTAAAGAAGGGCTTTCTGTACTTGAATACTTTATTTCCAGTCATGGTGCTCGTAAAGGTCTTGCCGATACAGCGCTTAAAACAGCCGATGCTGGTTACCTTACTCGTAAATTAGTGGATATTGCTCAAGATGTCGTTATTACGACTCATGATTGTGGCACCTTACGTTACATGGAGTTGGAAACAGTTCGTAGTGGGGAAGAGATTAAAAAAACATTGGCTACTCGTTGTTTAGGACGTGTATCTGCAATAGATCTTTTTGATCCTCGTGATGGGGAACTAATTGTCGCAGCAAACGAAATCATTGATGAAGATGCTGTGAAAAAAATCGAAGAAGCAGATATCGACAAACTACGCATTAGATCAGTGCTTACTTGTGAAGCTCCTCAAGGTGTATGTGGTAAATGTTATGGTTGGGATTTATCTCAGCTTAAGAGTGTCAATATTGGTGAAGCGGTAGGTATTATCGCCGCTGAATCTATTGGACAGCCTGGCACACAGTTAACAATGCGTACTTTCCATATCGGTGGTACAGCACAAGCTAGCTCAGAAGAAAACCAATTAGTCCTCTCTTATGATGCCTATATTATTGGACTTCCTGAAAATGTCGTAGAAAAACAAACAGAAAATGGCATAGAAAGAATTGTTACACGTAAAGGTAATGTTGAAGTTGAAAAAGTGCTTAAACAGATCCCTATTTCTGAATTACAAGACCCAAGTGATGCTGATAAACTCCATAAAAAAGAGATTGCAGCAGAACATACCGTTGCTGTGAAAAACACAGGGGAAGAAATTCGTTTCGGACGCCGTGTAATCATGTGGAAAGATAAGAAAAATCTTTTAGCCCTAGAAGCACAACGTTACTCCTATCCTATCAGAGTAGGTTCTAATTTACTTTCTAAAACAGGAGACCTTATTACTAAAGGGGCCCCTATTACAGAATTTGATCCCTATAACGAGTTATACGTTTGTGAATTCGATGGTATTGTGAAATACCTTGAAGTAGAAGTAGATGGAAATATGGAAAAAGATAAATCTATTCTTCTCATTGTAGACGAAGAAGATGTTGAGTTAGAGCGTTTCATGATTATTGCAGGGGTATCTCTTGCTGTAGAAGAAGGCACAGCAGTTAAAGTTGGTGCTACGGTTGCTCGTCGTCCTATGGCTAAGAGAAGAACCAAAGATATTATTGGTGGTCTCCCACGTGTTACAGAGCTTTTCGAATCTCGTCAACCTAAAAACATAGCTGTTATTGCCCTTTGTGAAGGTATTGTAGAAAATATCACTCAGAAAAAAGGTAAATATACTGTTACGGTACAAGCTTCTAACGGACGTACCTTTAATCATATTATTGTAGCTGGTAAAAATATTTATGTTCGTATAGGCGACAGAGTGGAAGCTGGTGAGGCTTTATGTGATGGTGTCGTAAGCCCACATGATATCTTAAAAGTATTAGGACAAAATGCTGTAGAACAATTCCTCCTCGAAGAAATACAAGACGTTTATAGCCTTCAAGGGGTAGAGATTAACGAAAAGCATATCTCTATCATTATACGTCAAATGTTACGTAAAGTAGAAATCACCGATCCAGGTGATACAGAGTTTATTACAGGACAAATATCTGACAGACATTTCTTTGGTAGACAAAACGAAGAGGTAATCACTCAAGGTGGTCAAGCGGCTAAAGCAAGACCTGTCCTTATGGGACTTACCAAAGCTGCTCTTGTTACAGAGAGTTTCTTATCGGCTGCGTCTTTCCAAGAAACACCCAAAGTGCTTTCAGGAGCTGCTTTAAGAGGTGCTGTGGATACCCTTCAAGGATTAAAAGAAAATCTAGTTATTGGACAATTAATCCCTGCTGGTACAGGTATCAAACATTACGAGACTCTAAAAATCTTAGGCAAAAGAAAACCTATGCCTAAGACAGAAGATGTAATGGGTGAAGAGTAAATATCACAAAACAACAAAAAGAGAGCCCCCCCTAAAGGGGGGACTCTCTTTTTTAGGGGTGGGATAAAAAAATCTCTAAAAATCTCTAAATATTTCTAGTTAGTGCTATTGAGCGATTGTTTTAGGGGGATAAAGTCTTGGTTTATAATAGAGATTGACAAAAAAATGAAAGCAAGGTATACTGATAAGTAAGTTTATATATACATAACTGAAAATTGATGAAAAGATAAAAATAGTTATCAAATAAACTATTTTTATCTTTTGGCTAGATGATGCAAATGGGCTATATAAATATTAGGGAGGTACTAATGACAAGATTATTATTACTAGTTATAATGCTTAGCACAGGTATGGTGCATGGACAAGAATCTACTAAGCAAGCTTCTAAAAAACGAGGCTATAAACCTCATACTATCGCTATCTCTCAACGTGTAGGTGGGATAGGAGAAATAAAAAATAGAGTTAGTGCTGGTACGGATGGGAGTAGTGAGATTAAAATCGCTGATGGTTCTGAATTTGCTCATCATATCACTGCTACTACTGTTATCGAATTTTATACTCAAAAAAGAAAAGGGCGTAGTCAATATACCCCTATGATTGGTTTTCGTTTCACTTTCCCCTTCTCTTCATACAATGGTCTTTATGGTGGATTTCGTGGAGGTGTTCTTTTCGGAGGATCTCAGTACCTATTTGACTTGAGAAATAAGCAGACAGGTATAGGCTGGTCTATGCTAGCTAATGGAGGCTTTATCATAGATTTCCCTTCTATAAGTGATATGCTCGCAATACGTTACCCAGTAATTTTAGGGGGAGAAGTCGATTTCAAAGTTATTTACAATGTCCATAAATATGTAGGGATTACTTTTGGTCTTAATGTAGGATACCAAGTTAGTTTAGATCTATCTAAGTTCCCTCTAGGGGCTAGTTCAACAAGTACTGGGATTCCTGAGCTTGTTATTAACAACGGATTCACATGGGGCTTGAGCTTTGGTGTAATGTTCTAAAACTAAAAAAGGTATGGAGATATAAAAAATGAAAAAGATTCTAGTATTACTTCTTTTTGTGTGTGCTCATACAACATTTGCTCAAGAAAAACAAGAAGTTTCAAAAAAACGAAAAAGACCTATAGACACTAGTCTTCGCTACGATCCACATTCTTTGGGGATTAGCTATAAAATGGGTGTAGTAATGAATAGCCAAGGTGGCTATGCCGTACATGGTGCCGCATTTGAAATCTATACGCAAGAACGAAAAGGTAAAACTAAATATACCCCTATGGTGGGTATTAGAATTTCCTCTCCTTTCTCTGGGATCAATAGTTATACCTATGGAGGATTGCGTTGGGGTTTCCTCTTCGGTGGTTCACAGTATGTCTTTGATATAAGAAGTAAAGAAACAGGAAAAGGCTGGTCTATGTTAGTTAACGGTGGACTTACAGCAGATATCCCTAGTGTTAAAGAATTTATAGAAATTGCGAATTACCCTATTACCTTAGGAGTAGAGCTAGACTTTAAAGCCATCTATAATGTCCATAAATACGTAGGTGTTAGTTTTGGGCTTCATATGGGCTACGCTTTTGGATTTTCCGCTCAGAGTGTGATTGATGGCATGATTAGTGGTACTCCCTCTGTTGGTGGTGTCGAAAATCCTGTAGAGTACGATCATAGCTTTATTGTGGGCTTAAATTTCGGACTCATCTTCTAAATAATAAATATAAAAGGAAATAAATTATGAAAAAATCAAGTACACTACTTATCGCTCTCCTATTGTCCCTAGGGGCTTGTATGCTAAACCCTCTAACACCACCTCCTCCTGCTATGGACTGGAGCAATCCAGTGAATTCAGGAAACCGTACCGATTTAGTTAATGAAATTAAAGATCTTAACATAGTAATGGAAGATGGAACTAAATTCCCTATCGATGTCGCTGATGACGGGACTCTAAAAATTCCAGCCGATGCACTTCCTGAAAAATTTAAAGATTTACTTCCTACGGTAAATGGAGAGGTTGTTTTAGATCTTCATTCAATCGAGATAGTTAATGGAGAAAAACGTATTGTTTATAAACTGGGAGATAGTTATGTAGCGGCTGTTTATGATACTACTGGTAAACTAGTTGTTAAAAATTCTCCTACTATTGATTATGGTACTATTGATTGGGAGAGTGAAGGCGGTATTTTTGAGGCAACAAAACCTTAATAAAATTTTACTAAATATTCATTAAATAAAAAATTAAGAGTCTATCTAGGTAGGCTCTTTTTCTAAATCTAGGAAGCCTCCCATTATAGGTAGGCTCTTTTTTATATTTTCTTCTAAATCTAGGAAGCCTCCCATTATAAGGTAGGCTCTTTTTTAATTAGCTATAGTAAGAGGGTGAAGGGCGATCGGGGGGTAGAGGTTGACAGTAAAACAAAATTAATATATAATAATGTATAAGTTTTATTTGTAAATATGCTAAGAAATAGAAAAAGAGTTTATGAGATAAAGATATTCTATTTTTTATAGAGTGATTTGACTATTTAATAAGATTACTGAAATTTAGAAGCTATTTTATGAAAGAAAAAAGATATCTATGAGATAACAGCTGATTAAGGAGATGTTTTTGACAGCACAAATTCAAAAAGAGAGATTTACGTATTTTCTCAAAATACTTTTTTTCATTTTCTATATTCTGTGGGTAGCTGTCGGTATTATTCATCATGAAGCTTGGAGAGATGAAGGGCAAGCATGGCTTATCGCTCGTGATTTGAGCTGGGTTCAGATATTTCTAAATACAGGAGTAGAAGGGCATCCCTTTTTATGGTCTTATATCCTAAAACCTTTTACTAGTCTCCCTTTTTACCCAACACTTCCTATGATTAATGCTTTTTTTGTTTTTTTAGGGGTATTTTTTTTACTATTCCGATTAAAACTTCCTTTTTGGTTTGCTATTCCTTTTATTATTTTTAGTCCTCTTTTTTATGAAATTCCTATTATAGCTCGTAGTTATGGTTGTGCTTTTTTTC
>CAMQVI010000024.1 GCA_947038195.1 uncultured Brevinema sp. | reverse complement strand
ATTTTTAGATGCTAAAGATAAGTATATTCAAGATATCCATGAGTTTATTAATGCTCATAAATAAAACTAAAACATAGCTATTAACGAAAAATCTCAAATAAAGTAAAAAGCTCTTGACAGTTAAACTAAAGAATTATATAATATGGTATAATTATTTATGAAGTTGGGTTGAAATGATAATTTATTTGATTTTTTCTAAGTACCAAGATAACGAAATGATTTTGATTTAATCCTTGATTAATATATTGAAAAATATACTATTCAAGGATTTTTTGTTGTTAATAGACGATAGAGGAGTTTATCATGAGATTTATGGGTATTATAGGCATTTTGGTCTTTATGGGAATAGCTTATCTTTTTTCTAAAGATAGAAAAAAGATAAACTGGCAAACAGTAGCGTGGGGTTTAGGCTTACAAGTATTATTTGCGGTAACGATTTTAGGGACTATCACGATGTCTTTTTTCACAGCAGCTTTGTTAGTGCTCCTAATGACTGTATATTTAACGAAAATACGTTTTGCCCCTTGGAGTCAAAATCACAATCCTATTGCTTGGGCAAGAACAATGCCAGAATGGCTTATTATAGTCATCGCTGTACTTAAAATGCTCGTTGCCATGATCGTATTTGGATATTTCTTAGGAAGAAGCTATGAAGGCGCAATGACATTAACTATTAATATTATTTGGGGTGCTATTGTTTTAATATGGCTCCTGCGTAAATATATAAAAACAGAAGCGTTTCATAATGTTCCCATTAACTCTGCCCTAGCAATAATGGCTCTAAATATGAGTTTGGGATTGTCTTTTGCCATAGCAGAAAGCTCTAATGGTACACAAGGCACGATGGCTTTTCATCTCCAACAATTATCTATAGGGGTGGGTAATTTCTTATCTATTCCTTCTAATGCAGGGGCTAGTTTTATTTTTGGACCTTTAGCCAGTATTCAAGAACCATGGTATTTTTTATTCTTTGTACAAGTATTACCTACTATTGTGTTTTTCTCAGCTTTTATTTCTGTATTATATTATTTAGGAATAGTTCAAGTGCTCATTGAAGAAATAGCTCAATTCATGCGTTGGACGATGAAAACTTCTGGAGCAGAAACTTTATCTTGTGCTGGAAATATTTTTGTAGGACAAACAGAAGCGCCGATTTTAATTAAACCTTTTATTAAAGATATGACCAATTCAGAAATTCATGCCGTAATGACAGGTGGTTTTGCCACTATTGCGGGGGGAGTTTTTGCTGGTTTTGTAGCGATGGGAATAGATGCTGGACATCTTATTAGTGCTAGTGTGATGAGTGCCCCAGCAGCTTTGATGCTTTCTAAAATGTTCTATCCAGAAACAGAGAACTCCCAAACAAAAGGAGATGCTCCTATGCCTAAGATTGAGGTATCTGATAATATTATCGGTGCTGCAGCTCAAGGGACTAGTGATGGA
The DNA here is from genome assembly GCA_947038195.1 of uncultured Brevinema sp. Classification (GTDB taxonomy): domain Bacteria; phylum Spirochaetota; class Brevinematia; order Brevinematales; family Brevinemataceae; genus Brevinema_A. The sequence goes on along the minus strand of CAMQVI010000024.1, from coordinate 21,959 downwards.
TTATTGTTAGCTTTGAATGTAGGGGCAATGCTCTTAGCTTTTATAGCTTTGATTAAAGTAATTGATATGAGTCTAGGAATGATTAATGACAACCTATCTCTAAATGTTATATTTGGATCTGTATTTCAGTATGTAGCTTATCTTATAGGGGTTAGTCCTCAAGATATGAAAACAGTTGGTTCTTTATTAGGTAATAAAATAGCTATTAATGAATTTGTTGCTGTGGCTAATCTCGCCGACTTAATCAAAACTAATGCTATATCTCCTAGATCAGCTGTTATATCTACCTATGCTTTATGTGGTTTTGCTAATTTTGGTTCTATTGGTATCCAAATAGGAGGAATTACTCCTTTGGCTCCAGACAGAAAAAAAGATATTGCTAGTCTAGGATTTTCTGCAATGTGGGCAGGGGCTTTTGCTTCTTGGATGACGGCTGCGATTGCAGGAATGTTCGTAGGATAAGATAATGAAAAATGTTTTAATTGGTATTGCTGGGGGCACGGCTTCTGGAAAAACTACTATTGCTAGAGCCATAGAGGTAGCTTTTTCTGAAGATGAAGTGGTAATTGTCCGTATGGATAACTACTATAAATCTCAAGATCACCTCAGTATGGATGATAGAGTAAAGACAGATTATGATCACCCTGATGCTTTTGATATGGACTTATTAAGGGAGCAATTACAAGACCTTATTGACAATAAAAGCATAGAACATCCTATCTATGACTTCACTATACACACAAGGTCCAGTAAAAAACAAAAAATGAATCCCTGTCAAGTGATTATCTTAGAGGGCATACTGGTACTAACAGAGCCTAAAATTGTAGATTTAATGGATATAAAAGTATTTGTAGATACAGAGGCTGATTTGAGATTTATCAGAAGACTCTTGAGGGATACAACAGAAAGAGAAAGAAGTATTCACCAATCAATAGCTCAATATCTAGACACGGCTAAGCCGGGACACGATCAATTCGTAGAGCCTTCTAAAAAAAGAGCTGATATCATTGTTCCTTATGTAGAGCACAATACGGTAGCTGTAAAAATGCTGATTGATCAAATAAGCTATCTTGCTTTTGTGAAAAAATAAACTCTAGGGTTATGTTTGTAATAAAAGAGTATTGTTGCTATAATGATAGGATAATAACTATCTTTAATAAGGACATAAAATGAATCATTTTTATAAAAACAAACATATCTTAGGGCTATGCTTAATAATGCTCTTAGTTAGCTCTTGTAGCTCTTCTTCTCAGTTAGTAAAAGATGGGGATGTCTATCTTTTCCAAGGTAAAGAACAAATTATTCTTTCTTTCCTATCCGAAAAAGTTTCTAGGGATACCTTAGAGATGACAGGATCCATGGTAGCTTACCTCATTGAGGTATTGCCTCCAGAGTTAGCGGAAGAAGAAGTTTTTATAGAAGGCTTAGGGGACAGTGATTTCTATAATTTTCATCTTATAGCTGATTATTTATTTTTTTCCAAGTCTTTTTACAAGAATAAGACCTTAATATATGGGTACATAGCTTCTCTCTACGAATTATTTATGATTGAGCAGAAAAAAAGCGCCTTTATACCCCTTATGGAAATGCAAAAAATAGTAGCAGGACAAAAAATTTCTAAAAGCGAAAACGAAGAGCTCTTAAAATCTACTGTCAAGTATGCGCTAGATAGGATTTATTTTATATCCACCCTAGAATTTTTAGAAAGACCTAATAAGTATTTCTTTCCCCAAAAAACAAAAGATGAGCTTTACCAAATTCTCGTTTACCCTGAGATTCTTGGTTACTGGAAATATTTAGAGTTTCGATTTGGAAAACTAATGTTATTAGATATTGCTAAAAAAGAGTATAGCCCTGAAGACTTTCATGTATCTTTCGGAGAAGAGGTAGGGGAGTTAGAATCAGCTTACGTAAAAACAATAGAAAAAGATGAAAGTGTTTCTCCTATTATTAAAGAGAATCCTAAACTATATACCCAATTAACAAATACATTAGAATTGTATATGTCAGGGACTAAAAAATCCCTTATGACAGAATAACTAGGAGTTTATTATGAAGAAAAAAATAGTACTTGGTATATTTCTTACCTTATATCTAGGGAGTATTGTAACTTCTGGTATCATCTTAGCCACAGGTAGCGCCTCTGAAGAAGAAGCTAAAAAACCCCTTACTAATATTGGTACTATTACAGGTATGACCAAAAAAGGTGATACTATTGGTGTTATAAAAATAAATGGGCCTATTTTTTATGGGGCTAGTGATGCTAATTTTTTAAATCCAGAAAAGGGCGCCAATTACTGGTTAGACCAATTAAATTACGCTTCTACTAATGATAACATAAAAGCTGTTGTTATACAGGTAAATAGCCCTGGGGGTACCGTTGGGGTATCTCAAGAATTACACGCCGCTGTAGCTCGTGTTAAAGCTGCGGGGAAACCTGTGATCACGAGTATTGCTGACATATCTGCTTCTGGTGGCTATTATGCTACCGTAGGTTCTGATAGAATGTTCGCTAACCCGGGCTCCTTAGTTGGGAGTATAGGTGTTATTATGGGTGGGGTGGAAATCTCTGAGCTACTCACTAAACTAGGTATCAAATACCAAGTTATTACTAGTGGTAAAAATAAAGATATTTTATCACCCTATAAAGCGCTTAGTGAAGAGCAAAGAGCTTTTTTAGAAACGATGATACAAGGTACTTATGAACAGTTTCTTACAGCAGTAGCGGAAGGACGTGGAAAGAAAAAAGAAGTAATTCGCCCCTTAGCAGATGGTAGTATTTTCACAGGAGAACAAGCTGTCGCCAATGGTTTAATAGATGAACTGGGGACTTTTCATGATGTTATTGCTTATACTAAAAAAACCTACAATCTCGAAGATGCTAAAGTGATGTCTATTACTCCAGAAAGCTCCCCTTTCCAGCTATCTGAATTGATTTCTGTTTTTTCTTCTGGTAAAACTCCTGAAGTGAAAATCAGTTTTGAGGAGCATATTTCTAGCTTAAGCTATTCTCCTTTACTTTATTTATACGAGTTTTAGGGGATAAAAATGTTAGATATTTTGTGGATAAGTTTCGGTTACTTCACGCAACCTAGAGAAACGATAAAAGATTTAAGAGAATTTTCTTCTAAAAAAATCCTCACTTATGGATTTACGATTTCTGTGATGGCAATGCTTTCTGTTTTCTTAGGCAGTATGCTAGATCAGAGGGTAGCCCCCCACACTGTTTTTTTTCAACTAATAGCTTACTATATAGGGGTATTTTTCTTCATAGGCAGTGTTTTATTAGGGATTATTTTTTATAAAAAAGAAATAGATATTCCTCGTTTTTTAGGGGTCTATCTTAGCTCCGATTTACCATTACTCTTATTACTTCCTTTTTCTCTTTTAACATTACTCTTGCCTTCTATAGGAGGGCTTGTGGGTTTTATGAGTTTTGTTTTAGGAATCTTAGTATGGTGGTATAAAATTTTAGTTATTTCCGAGAGTTTTAACATACCATCTTCTAAGGCTATCCTTTTAACTATCTTGCCTTTTATACTAATGACTATTTGGATTGTTACTTCTGCTATTACCGTATTTAATTATTCGGTTACATTTTTTTAGAAGAAGGATTTTCTATGGTTTCAGAGTCCCTAAAAAAGTTTTTTTACACGTGGTTTTTTACCTCATTGGATAGATTTTTTTATTCTCAGCTTTTTATGCACTACTTGGTAGGGGTATCTTTTTTTTCGTCTATTATTATGATTAATGAGCTTTATTATATTATTCGTTATTACTTTTTATATAATGTTCCCTTCACCCAAACGATGAGTATGATGGGGGCTCTTATTCCCTTTCTTGTTTCTTTTTCTGTGCCTTTTGGGGTTTTACCTGCTTACCTTCTGTTAATGGGACAACTATCTCAAGATAGTGAAATAGTAGCTATGAGAGCTTGCGGTATTTCTCAATTCCGTATTATGTTCCCTGGTATCGTTTTTGGGATTTTAATAATGACTTTTTCTTATCATTTTAAAAATCATATTGAGACGTATTCTAATGCTCATTATCTCCAATTAAAAGCCAAGGTGCTGTCCCAACAACCTATAATCCAATTAATGGACAATGTTTCTATGAATATTGGATCTATTCAAATTAGTTTTGATAGTTCTGAAAAAATAGAGGATAGAGAAGATGTTCTTTATAATGTTTACGCTGTAGATGTGAAGAATAAACGTACCATAAGATCAGAAGAAGGGAGAATCTTTACGAGCCCTGACAATCCAGAACACTATGTAGTTAAGTTTCTAAGAGGGGATATGAATCAAATCACCTATAAAACTAATGAAGTACTCTCCACTAATGCCGAAGGTGTTATCACGAACCTAGATCCTGCCCTCACTAATGCAGAACCTAATAATGAGCTAAGCCCCCCTAATGTGACAGAAGAATTTTTTCTTTCTTCTTTTGGCTCTATGACTTCACATAACTATGTGTGGCTTCCTGGAGATGGCTTTCATGAAGGGCCAGATACGCTTACCTTTAAAGATTTGAAAAATCAAATAGAAACAAAAGATGCCAATATTGCCAATGCTAAAATATACCAAGCAGTGAAGAGTAATAACACCTTAATAAATAAATTAAATTTTTATGTAAAATATTTACCCAGAGCACTTTACTTTGGAGCAGAAGATGACTACGATAGAAGCACTATTTCAAATTATATAAATAGTCAGCAAGAAATACTGAAAATCGCCCAAGAAAATAGTCAGGTAGAAATTAAAAATACAAAAGCCAATCTTCCTAACTATGAATTAATGAAATTACATGATAAAATTGCGTTACCCGTAATTGCCTTGATTTTTGCTTTAATGGCTTTACCCCTAGGGATGTTTTCTGCCCGCAGTGGGAGGGGTGAGGGACTTAGTATAAGCCTCGTTATTGTTCTTGTATTTTATGGTTTCAAATCCTACATAGAAAATTTGGTAAGACTGGGGACTTTACCCCCAGCAGGTGTTTGGATACCAGCTCTTTTTTTTGGGATTATTGCATCGGTGTTGTTTATACAAAAAATTAAGGAATAGATAATAGTTATGAAAAAACATTCAAACTTCTTTTTATCGAAGGTGAAACACTTGCTTATTGTCGAGATTATCCGTGATATGGGGTATTTCTTTTATAATATGATCACGGGTTTTTTATTATTTTTTCATAAAGACCATTTTGTTAAAAATATAAGAACACTTAAATGGAATAAGCTAGATTCTTATATTATGAGCCAATTCTTAATGGCAATGCTAGGTGCTACGGTTTTATTTGTGTCCATTTTTGAATTAGCCCAAATTTTCCAATCTTTAAGAGGTTTATCAGAAACAGCGAATCTAAACTATTTTTATCTATCTTATCTGCATACTGTGCCTTATTGGACCTTCATTCTCCAGCCCTTTGGGTTTTTATTTGCGACTGTATATGTTTTAAGTAAATTATCTTCTACAAGGGAGATGATAGCGATGGTGAGCACAGGGACAAGTATTTATCGATTGACTTTCTATATGATGCTCGTCTCTATTGTCTATTATTTTGGGATTATCACGGTTTTAATGGATAAGGTGGTCTTAGCTTCTTATCAAAAATCTTACATTTACAATAGACTTATTAATGAAGTCAATGAAGATTTGGATTTTAAGCACCTTCAAGATAGTAAAGATTTTACCGTATTTGGAGAAAATAACTTATTATATATAGGGAAACACTATAATGCTACGGAACGATATTTAGAAGATATAACGGTAATTCAGTACCTTGCTGAGGAAGATATACAAGAGGCCCCTGCATTTGTTGCAGAAGATGAAGATACAGCTTGGATACAATCCAATAGGATAAATCTAGAATCTATGAAAAACATCAGGGTACAGGATAAAATTTCTTTCCAAAAAAGAATAGATGCAGAGCGTATGTATTGGCAAGAAGATGTAGAAGCTTGGGCAATCTCTAATGGAACTATTAGAATCATCTCTGAAGGGGGAAAGCTTTTTTCTCAACGAAAAGTCACTTGGGAAGTGGATAAAAATCTTAAAGACCCCTACTGGTTTTTTGAAGAAAATTGGTATCCTATAGATGCGATGACGGTAGCGGAAGGGGTGAGACATATTGATAAATTAAAAAAATCAGGGCGAGCTTTTCAAGATGAGTTAACTAAATTTTATGCTAAAGACGCTTATCCTTTGGGCTTGGTATTTGTTGTGATGATAGGAATAGGAATCGTTAATATGGCTTCTAAAAAGGTATCTATCCCTATTAATAGTGCTATTAGCATGGCTCTTTTTGTGGTTTATTATCTTTTATATACTTCTTTTTTAGGACTGGCAGGACGTGGAGATGTAAGTGCTTGGTGGGGAGGCTTTGGTGGGAGTGCAATTTTTGGAGTGTTAGCTCTTATCTTTTATTCTCGTACCACAACCTAAGATTTGGTTTTTCTGAGCGTGCGTACTACCTCTAAAAGGATAGCAGGAAGAAGAGAGTCGTCTTTTATCTCGGATCTTTTGAGCTGAGTGCAGGTATGAGAAAGTACGGTGACAAGCTCTTCTAACTCACTAACAGAAACCTTGGTAAATAGCCCACTAAAAGCTTCATAACTAGGGTAATGTAGATCTAAAGTGCTATTTCGGATATAGTTTTGACGTTGGATGAGAGCATCTTCTAAACACTTCAAGAGTTCTTCCATAAAAAGAACACTATGATTTTTACTAGATAATTGTTCTATAAATTGAAATATTTTGATACCAAACTCGATATTAGGAGCACAGTGCTTAAAAAATTCTTCTAGATAATGTAGTTTTAATTCAGAGAGCTTATATAGGCTCTCTTTCATTATATCTACAGAGGAGCAATGATTTTGGGGATTATCTCCTAAAAAAACTAGTTCTTGAGCAAGAGGCTTTGAAAATTTTATTTTTAGGGTACGGGAAAGTATAGTAGGAATGATTTTAGTCTCGTCTTGTGCTGTTAGTATCACCCAATGGTTAGGGTAAGGCTCTTCAATAAGTTTTAAAGCGGAATTTTGGGCGGTATCATCTGCCTTATCAAAGTCGCCTAAAATACTAATTCTTCCTTTAGGGGATAGAACAGAGTGAAATTTTATCGCTTCTCTGATGACATTAATGGGGATTCCTGATTTTTTATCTAAAACAAGGGATAGCTGAATAAGAGAGTGGATAAATTTTTCTTGGTGAGGGAATTGGTGAGCATTGAGATGTTCGTTTAATTCTTCTTTAATAGAGGTCAACTTGACCCCCACAGGAGTCGTTAGATTTTCTTCAATGAGAGCAATCATATTAAGGCGTCTTTGGAGAAGTTTTAGATATGTCCATGCTTCCTGAGTATCAGGCTTTTTATGGAGAAAAAATTCTGTTTTTAGAGAGAAGGAATCATTTCTGAAGTGAAAAAAATTACTACTATCCAAAGGATTGCATTGAAGGATCATTTCTGCAATATCCAAACTAGCAGCTACCTTACCCCAGCCGTCCTCTCCTATTAATAAAAGAGCTCGGCTTTGTTGGGCATGGGTGACAATACTATGTAATAGTTTAATGGGAGGAGTGGGTGTATTGTGTCTAAATTCAAGCATTTATTTCCCATCAATATCGATTAATTGTAAACGAACTTCTTGAGTATCATTCCAGGTATTAATTTCTGGGATTCCTACAATATCAAACTTCTGATGACTTTTCACTTCTTGCCAACGCTTAGCAAAGCCCCAAGCTATGACATTAAATTCTGTTTTACCTTTTAGAAATCTCAGTATCATGTGTTCTTTATTTTTACCTATATATCTTTCCCCTACAAGGGTAACACCTTTCACAAGAAAATTAGGAAAAGGGTTTTTACTTCCAATAGGATCAAATAAAGATTGTATATAATGAATATTTTTAATACTTAATAAGGTCAAGTCCGTTAGCTCTATATCAATATCTAGGGGGTTTCGGAGATTGGCAGAAGTCCAGTTTTCCATATAAGAAGATAAAGCTGTTTTAAATTGATCAATTTTATTTTGAGGAATGACAAATCCACCTGCAGCTTTATGCCCACCAAAACGGACAAATAAGTTAGACATACTTTGTAGGCACTCGACTACATCAAAAGACCCTGTAGAACGTACAGACCCTGAAACAGTCTCTTCATTGCTTAATGCTACAATGATAACAGGGACTTGGAATTGATTGGTAAGTCTGGTAGCAATTAATCCTGTAATCCCTCTGCTGATATTTTGAGACATGATAAAAACATGCTTTTTCTCTATAATTTCATTGAGATTAGTAGAAGATACAATTTCTTCTTCTAGGGAAGTGATGAGATTTTTACGTTCTTGATCTTTTTTAATCAATTCTTCTGTAAGTTCATTAGCTTTATTGATATGGGTAGCGGTAAGTAAATCCACTACGAGGCTAGCTTGTCCCAGACGTCCTGGAGAATTAATAATAGGTCCTAGGGTCCAACCTATAGCCTTAGCGTTAATCGTATCGACAATATTTAAACGACGAAGTAAGGATAGTAGCCCTGTGGTTGTGAGCTTGATATTTTCTGGGTCTGTTCCCATACGTACTATGATACGATTTTCTCCCTGTAAGGGCATAATATCAGCTACGGTACCTATGGCGGCTAAAGGTAATAGCTCGGATAGAATTTGTAATATGGGGCGAGATCGTGATAAAACCATACGTCTAAAGACTTCTGTATTAAGACTCACATCATTCAAAGCTCTATGGAGGGAGCTTTGGTCTATATAGATACCTAAGTGTATAGCTACATCGTATAGAGTAAAAGATTTAAGATGTTTGAACAAGACTCGAGCAAGGGGGAGAGTATCTATGGGAGTATTAGAAATCGTTGTTTTGAGGTGTTTTTTTAGTTTGTTACTCATAAATTTTAAGTCAAAGCCTATAATATTATGACCTACTAAATCTCTATCACCTATAAATTCTAAAAATTGTTCAAGGGCATCATTAATAGGGATTCCTTCTTCCTGTACCATTTTATTAGTAATATTAGTAATACTGGTAACTTCTGCGCTAATTTCTTTATCGGTGAGAATAAGAGTTTGAAATTCCTCTAAAGCAAGACCATTTTTGAATCTAATAGCAGCTATTTCGATAATATCGTCTTGTTCTGGGTTTAAGCCCGTTGTTTCTATATCAAAACAAATATATTCTCTATTATATTCTGGTAAAAGATAAGCTTCAGATAATGCGTGCGCTAATTTGAATGCTACGCCAGCTCCTGCTAAAGAAGGAAAAGGGTAATTGTGTAGCTTAGGGTTAATCATAGCTAAGGCTACGGGAAGTACTTCTAAAGGCTCATGGTGATCCGTGATAACAATATCTATACCCAGTTCTTTAGCATAGATACATTCATCTACTGCTGTAATACCACAATCCACTGTAATAACTAAAGTTACCCCTTGGGCTTTGGCTTCATTTAGGGCATTCACGGAAATCCCATAATGTTCATCTCCCTCTGGGACACGGAAAGAAATATCTCCGTGAAAACGAGTAACAATACGGTATATAATAGCAGTAGCTGTTACTCCGTCAGCGTCTTTGTCGCCAAAGATAAGAATTTTTTCTTTGTTTTCTATTGCTTTTTGAATACGATCCACGCCTTTGTCAATATCAGAAAGGGCAAAAGGGCTAGGCAGGGATAATACTTGAGGGTTGGCAAATTCCATCATACTTTGGTAAGTGTCAATCCCTCTGTTCTTCGCAATATTCAGTATAAACTCTGGAAGTCTAGGAAGAGAATTCTTTATCTCACGATGTAGTGGTACATCTGAGCGACGAAGGTTCCATTCAAAAAAAGGCATAAATGTCTCCGTCTTCTTATAATATATTATTAAATCTAAGGGGGTCTCTACAACAGAAAATAGGGAAGGAAAGCGGTATTGAGAGAAATTTATTCAAAGGAATATACTTATCTTAACATAAAAAGAAATAAATGGCAAGGGTAATTTGTTTCTAAAATAGATTAATTATATTCTATCTTATGGCTTGATTAAATAAATAAAATACAGTATAATTATCTATTATATTTTCTTGATTTAAATGGAGGACTAAATGAGTAAAGAAATTACCCCGAATAGTATGATAGGCGAAGGTGCCATATTTGTTGGAAAATTCAAAGTGGCAGGATCTTTTCGTATTGACGGACAATACGAGGGAGAGCTATCTGTAGAAAATCACCTTTATATAAGCCCTATTGGAAAACTTAAGACAGACACAGTATATGTTAAAACGGTAGCTATTGCAGGTATTTTTATGGGCAATGTAGACGCCTCTGAAGAAGTGCATCTCCTTTCTACAGGAAGAATCCTTGGTAATATTAAAGCCCCTAAATTGATTATGGAACCAGGTGTTGTGGTACAAGGTACTATCGATATTACAGGTGCTAACAAATCTCCTCAAATTATGAATCATATAGAATCTGCTTTTCACAAGGATGAGCTTAATCAAGATTTTAAAAAAAATAAAAAAGATGATGTACCCCCTCAAAAAGATATAGATACTTCTAAAGATACAGACGCTTCTAAAGATGCAGAGGCTCCTAAATCCACAAAATAATAACAATCAAATATATCAGTATTAATTAAAGAGATTATCCTATGAAAAAAAATAGCCTCCAATTAGAATATATGAAACAATCAGGTAAATTAGTAGCTGATATTTTCAATCATCTTAAAACTGTCGTTAAACCTGGTGTTACTGGATGTGAAGTCGATAAAATAGCAGAAGATATGATTCGTTCTCGTGGAGCAAGACCTGCTTTCAAAAATTATCAGCCTCATAGTGGTATGACCCCTTTCCCTAGCTCTATTTGTTGGTCTATTAATGACGAAGTTATCCATGGTATCCCTTCAGATAAAGTAGTCAAGGACGGAGACGTTATTTCTGTTGATTTAGGGGTAGAGCTCAATGGTTATTTTGGCGATTCTGCTTATACTTTTTTAGTAGGTAACGTAGACCCTGTGGTTAAAAAAATGTCTAATGACACCCAAAGAGCCTTGTGGGAAGCCATCCAAATATGTGTTCCTGGTAATTATGTGGGTGATATTGGTAAAATGATAGAGTATACCCTACAACGTCAATATGGTATCGTTAGAGAATTTTGTGGACATGGTGTAGGGACTAAATTACACGAAAAACCTAGTATCGTAAACTACAATGACCCCAAACGTCGTGGCCCTAAATTAGAAGCAGGTATGGTTTTAGCCATAGAGCCTATGATAAATATAGGAACAGAAAAAGTTATAGTTAAAGAAGATGGTTGGACTGTTGTTACAGCAGACGGAAAACCTTCTTGCCATTGGGAGCACATGATAGCTGTTACTATTGGAGATCCTATTATCCTCACGGATAGAGGCGATTTTAATTTTAGTTAATGTAAAACCTAGTATAGAAGTGCTAGGTTTTTTAGATTTGAGCTCCTCAGTAAGAAGCTTAGAAATATCTCTCTATCCAAGAACAATAGCTATAAGAAATGATTTTACATCTTGCAAATCCAACTAAATTGTGTTATAATTTTTTTAAGTGTAAATTAAAAATCCGAGGTTTTTTCTATGAAAAAATTGTTATTCATAATATTATTAACTGCCAGTATACCTAGTTATACTCAGTCCTTATATCCTTTCCCTCGAGGGGGTAAATGGGGCTATATCAATGGAGCAGGTACTGTAGTTGTAAAGCCTATTTATGAATCAGCTGGATACTTTGTAGATGGTATGGGTAAAGTGGCTCTAATTACGGATAGAGATGAATATTTATACGGTTTTGTTACTGCTAATGGACGGGAAACAATCCCTCCAAAATTCACTTCTGTATCTGATTTTAACGAGGGCTTAGCCCGTGTTCTTATTAGAGGACGTTATACCTATTTGTTAAAAAATGGCACGGTGATTACAGCCAATGCCTTTGACGAAATTTATCCTGCCACTAATGGGATGTCTTTGTTTAAACAAGATGGGCTCTATGGTTATGCTGGGCCAGACGGGAAAGTAGTCATTAAGCCTATTTTCACAAGAGCTTATGATTTCAGTGATAATGGAAGAGCCATCGTAAGTACGAACGAAGGGCGAAAAATCACCTATGGTTACATCAATAAAACAGGAAAATTCGTTGTAGAGCCTATATATGATGGGGTAAAACACTTTAAAAAAGGTTTTTCCGCTGTATCTGAAGGTAGAAAATGGTATGTAATTGATGAAAATGGTAATTTTGTTTCTGATCAATCTTTTGAAAAAGTAGGCGAATTTTCTGATGGGCTTATCAATATTAAAGTCAGAGGAAAGTGGGGCTATATTAATAGTGCTGGTGAAACAATTATACCAGAACAATACGAAATAGCTGATAAATTTTCAAATGGTTTAGCCGTAGTGGGTGATGGTACTTTCTATGGATATATCAATAAAAATGGCGAACAAGTAGCTCCCTATAATTTCACAAGAGTTACCCGTTTTGATGGTCGTTTAGCGAGAGTTTCTAAGATTTCTGAAAATGGATTCATGAATGGAACTGGAAAATACAATCTCACCGATAAAATAGCCTCAATTGGTTCTTTCTATGAAGGGAGAGCGAGAATGAGAACGGGATCTTTTTATGGATATTATAGCCAAGATGCTAAACTAGCCATAAAACCTAAATATATTTATGCTTCTGATTTCAAAGGAGAGCTAGCGGTAACGGTACACCCTGTTGCAGGTGGCTATAGGACTTCCTATATTAATAAATCTGGGACTACGGTAAAATATTGGGATACTATAGCTAAATCTGTCTTACAAAATAAAGATGTTTTTTACACTGTTGCCTATCCTAACCTTCCCTTTTATAGAGAGAGCGATCCTAATTCTCGTGTGATTATAAGAGTAAATTATGGAGGAGAATTCGAAAAATCCCCTCAAAGAGTAGCTACCCCTATTATAGGGCATGGACTTAATGGACTCTTGTACTCCGCAGAACACTATGCCAGACCTGGTTATGTGTTTTCCGAAGCAATTTCAATTTTCCCCCCACCTAAAATCGGTATGGGGATTACCACTTATTTCAGAGAAAAATTTGGAATAGTCTCAGAAACGGGATCTCCTGTTGCTTATGACCCCATGAATGCTACGTTCTTTAACGGAGCTACCCTTAAGAGATCCTCTTCCCGCACTTCTGTTGCAGACGAATACTTTGTTCCCTTCATGAAGGTGAGTGAATCCCTATTTTTATTTGCAGCGGCTCTTGGAAACCCTATTTCTGAATACCCAGAACGTGGGGGGACTTTACCCAATTATTTTTCTCGAACAACTACAGCTCGATTTAATGGTTCTAGAAATAGAGAAGATGTTCCTACTAGCTATTCTGTAACGGTTGGGAGAGAAAATATTGCTGTTAAAAAAGAAAATTTTGGAATAACTCTAACCCACACTTACCCTAAACCTGATCTCACGGGAATACGTGAAGCCGTTAGTGATCCGATTTTTGTTACAGACCCGAGAGATGTTCCTAAGGTGATGCCAGAAACCAACGTAAATATTATAGATTTTATTTCTACCAACACTCTACAGACTAATATTATTATAGAAACTACCTCCGAAACCAATACTATAAATGCAGAATAGACGATTAATTAAATAAAAATAAAAAAACCTAGCTTTTTAAGCTAGGTTTTTTTTAGTTAATCATTAGGAATATTTACTGATTTTTTAGGAGCAGCTTTTTTTCTAGGTTTTTTAGGCGTAGTAAGCTCTATTAGATTTTTAATAGTAAGAGCAAAGTCAAGATCTTCTTTTCCTTTAGTAACTACTATTTCTAAATATTCTAATTCAGCATTCGGAGGCTTGTTACTTTCTAATACATGCTGAGTGGCTGGAATTTCTATATATTTAGCGATGGCTCTTTTTAAGGAACGAGCGCCGTAAGGAGCTTGAAATCCTTTTTCAATAATATATTTGATAGATGCTTCATCCACAACAAAACGCATCCCTTGTAACTTAATCCCTGCATTAAGATCATCAATCATCGTAGTACAAATTGCCACTAGAGTATCTTCACTAAGAGGATTGAAAACGATAGACTCATCAATACGATTTAAAAACTCAGGACGGAAATAACGTTTTAGTTCTGATAATACCATATCTTTACGTTTACCATATTCTTGCTCTGGCTCTGTGAACCCTAAGGAAGATTTTTGAGTTAGTTTTTCTGTACCTAGATTAGAGGTGAAAATAATAAGAGTATTTTTAAAGCTTATTTTTTCGCCCATAGAATCCGTAACATGTCCTTCATCTAAAATCTGTAAAAACATATTAAAGATTTCTGGGTTAGCTTTTTCTATTTCGTCAAATAAAATAATAGAGTAGGGACGACGCTTAATATGTTCGGTAAGCTCTCCACCATTTTCATGTCCAATATACCCAGGAGGTGCTCCTAAAAGACGAGAGGAGTTATGTTTATCCATAAATTCACTCATGTCAATACGGATAAGAGCTTCTTCTGTCCCAAACATAAAACGTGCTAAGGCTTTAGCTAGCTCTGTTTTACCTACTCCTGTAGGTCCTAAGAAAATATAACTTCCTATAGGTTTTTTGAAGTCTCGAATCCCCACAGCATTTTTCTTAACAGCATTACTAATAGAAGTAATAGCGTGTTGTTGCCCTTTGATAGATTTTTCTAAAATAGATTCAATCTCAAGGTATTTACTATATTCTCCATCGGAGTTTAGTTGCTGTATAGGAATATCTGTCATACGAGAAATAACTTTACAGATTTCGGCAGTATCAATAATTACAGCATCTTGCTTAGTAGTCGCTATCCATTCTTCTCTCAATTCAGACAGTTCCGTTCTTTTACTTCTCAAGAGATCTCTTAATTCTGCCGCATTTTCGTATTGTTGTTTACGAACAAGATCATTTTTATGATTTTCTAAACGAGAAAGCTCCAATTCTAATTCTATCAATTCATCAGGTTTATCAGCCATGAGAGCCACGACTTGTGCCCCTGCTTCATCAATAATATCGATCGCTTTATCGGGGAAATATCTATCTGTCATATAACGAGAAGCTAATAACACTGCTGTTTTCAAGGCTTGTGAGGTATAAGTAATATTATGAAACTCTTCATATTTACTTTTCAATCGTGTTAAAATAGTTACTGTTTCGTCCATACTAGGCTCATCAATCCTAATAGATTGGAAACGACGAACAAGAGCCTTGTCTTTTTCTATACGCTTTTTATATTCGTCAAAAGTAGTAGCACCAATAGTTTTAATAAGTCCTCGAGCTAAAGCAGGTTTAAGCATATTAGAAGCATCTAAAGCTCCTTCTGCATTACCAGCACCTAAAATAGTATGAATTTCGTCAATGAAGATGATAACATCTTTATCTTTTTCAGCTTCTGCCATGAGGGCTTTTAGACGTTCTTCAAATTCACCTCTATATTTAGTTCCAGCTACCAAAGAACCCATATCTAAGAGAAGTATTTTTTTACCAAGAAGGGGCTCAGGCACAGCATTGGAGACGATTAATTGAGCAATACCTTCTATAATAGAGGTTTTACCCACACCGGGTTCCCCTATGAGGATGGGATTGTTTTTGGTACGACGGCAGAGCACTTGTAGAACACGAGCGATTTCTTTTTTACGTCCTACTACGGGATCTAACTTCCCTTCTGCGGCATCATCTGTAATATTCTTACAGAATTTATCAAGAAAAGGAGTTTTGACTTGTTTTTTCTTTTTGTTCCAAGTACGAAGTTCGCCATAGCCCACAATATTAATAACAGCATTTCTTAGCTGATGAATATCTATATCTCTATTTTCGATAATAAAAGGAATAATAGTTTGAGCAGAATCTTCTTCATTGAAAATACCAAGAAGGAGATGTTCTGTTCCTACATAATTATGCCCCACGAGTTTAGCTTCATTTCGGGCATTTTCTATAATTTGGTAGACACGTTTAGAAATAGGAATACCGCCTAAGGTAAGGGTATCACTCCCTTTTCCTCTTAGAGCAAATTCTACTTCACTTTGTAATTCTTCAACGCTTAGACCAAGATTTTGTAAGGTTTTTATCGCAGCACTTTCTGGTTCACGAAGCATCCCTAAAAAGATATGTTCGGGGACTAGTTCTTCGCTGAATAGTCGTCGAGCCTCTTGTTGAGCGATAATCGATACGACTCTTTGAGCACGGTGTGTAAATCCTGTAAAATCGTACATATGTCCTCCTTTAAAATAATTGTTTTATATAGTATGAGTCTTAATTTGCTTGATTAGATTTGAAAAAACTGAATTTAAAGCTACTTTTTTCCTGAAAAGGTATACTGAAAACAGAAAGTACAATTAAAGTATAAGCAGTTACTTGCCATATATTTAATTGAATATCAAATAATAAAATATCAGCTATAATTGCAAATATAATATCTGCAGAAAGAATCAATGCCGTTACTGTTGGAGAAGATATTCTTTGTCCAAAGAAATATAGTTGATACCCAATAGTCCCAGCCAATAGCCCTATATATAGTAAAGAGCTAATCAATCTAGTGCTTGTCCAGTCTATAGTACTAAAATTAGGGAGATCAATAATAAGTACAAAAGGAATACACCAAAGCATAAAAGTTAAACTTTGGTAAAATTGTAAGGCAATAGGGTGGGTATCTCCATCAAGTACTTTAGAACACATGATAATATAAGCAGAATAGCCAAAACTAGCAAGTAAACATAGTAAAACCCCTAAATTAAAAGGGTTACTGAGATTTCCCCAAGCGAGCATAAGAGAGCTTGATAAAGAGAGAAAAGATGCTATTAATAAAACAGGGGAAATAAATTTCTTTTTAAAGAGTACAAAAAACAAAGGTACTAAAATAACGTCAATTGATATCAAGAGAATACCCGTAGAACCAAATTCTATCATTCTAATTCCATAGATAGAGAGAAGAATAGCTACAAATAAAATACTACCGACGAGCATACTATTTTTAATAGTAGATTTAGATGCCAAACGTATTTTTTTGTGGAATATAGTCCCAAAAATAATAAAAGGACAGGCATTTCGTATGAAAAGCTCTAAAAAAGGACTAAGCCCCGCCTCTCCTATAAATCGGGTGGGTATAAACGCCACGCCCCATATAAAAGCTGCACTCAGAAGTAATAATACTCCTAAAAGAGTTTTCTTCTTAAACATGTAATCTCCTTGAGATTAAATTAGTAATCCAAAAATAATATTCCTTATACTCTTTCGGAATAAATCATCTAATATTATAGATGATTTAGGTATAAAAAATCAACTACAATTTAAATAATAATACAGTCCCCAAGGAATAAGTTTTCCCTTGACTCATTAATTCTTTAGGAGTGTTCTGAGGGTCTAGTATATAAATAGTATTCTTTTTAAATTCTTTATTTAAAAATTCTTCTTTTTCTTTTTCGAGGTTTGCGAGATATTTGCTAGGAAAACGAATAAGAGGAGCGACATTAATAGAGAGATTGTTATTAAAAGCATAATAAGCTAGGACATCATAAAATTGAGGTCTGAGAGGTACTTCTTCTAGGTACACCCACTCAAGACTTTGAGCATTGTCTAAAAAGGCTATATCTTTTGTGCTAAGATGGTAAAATTCATCTTCTAACTGAGCGCTAGGGGGGGAGAATAAAAAGAACTCTATCGTAAAAATAAGGATCAAAAACAGAATCCCCATATGCTTTTTACTTTTTTCTAGACTGTAGGCTGTGTAAATAATAAAGCTAGGGATTAACAAGAGGATAGGGATAAAAAAACGAGGTCCTGAAGTCAATAAAGGGGCGACTCGATCTTTAATCCAACCTTCCTCTAAGAAAGGAAAGATAAGATGATAAGTTTCAGTAACTTGCAGTCCCCCTATAAGGCTATAGCATATAAATAATGTCATCGTAAAAGCTAAAGCTCTATAATAATATAAGTAATACCTAGTAAGAGAGGAGGAAATCATAATAATAGCACTAATGACAAAACCTATAAGACAGCCCAATCCTATAGACAAGTAAGATATATTATAAGTTGCACCTGTTATATTGGAGAAAGACAAGGGAGGAATAGGCACTAAATTAGTCGAGAGGTAGGACGTATAAAAAACTCCTACAAGACTAAGAGCTAAGATACTTATGGTCAAAATATAGCTAAAAGTAGAAGCGGCATTATACGAAGAAATGCTATGATTGTATATGTAAAGATGAAAAAGATCTGCTGTAATAATAGCAAAACATACAATGGCGAAAAAAGGGTGCACTAAGCAGGATAAAGCGAGAATACCATACCACTCTAAAGAAGCGTGTTGCTTTTCTTTGAAGTATATAGAATAAGTCCACAGAATAAGCCATTGCCCACCAAACCAAGGAACATAACTAGGATGATACCATATAAAAGGAAGCAATAAAAAAATAAGACTACCTAGTCCTGCGGCTAAAGGGTTATTTGGGAAAATATTTTTACTAATTCTATAAGCAAAAAAACTATAAAGCCCAAAAGATATTAAAAGCCACATCCCAAAATATTGAAGAGTAGGGATATTGAAAATTTTATAAATCATGGCCATAAGGGGGATGCTATCGGTAAGACTTAGAGGGATTCCTTCTCCTATACTCGTGGTGAGGGAAAGAGGGAAGTGCCAAGAATCAGCTCTATAAAACAAACTGGTAACATGGTCTTCTCTAATATTTTGAGGGAGTTCCGTAAAATCACTGGGGTCAAGAGCATTATTGAAAATAAATAAGACACCCCATATAGCCATTATCAAAGGAATTGCCATAGATAAAAAACGAAGATTACTTTGTTTAGTTTCCTTGTCAAAAGAAGCCTTATTAGGCATAAAATTCCCCTAATCCCATCGCTTTTCGGACTTGTTGGATTTTTTTCTGAGCTCTTCCACGAGCTTTTTCAGCCCCTTTTTTCATCAAGAGCCTTACTTCGTCTTCATTTTTATCTAATTCGTCCATACGCTGACGAGCTGGAGCGAAGTATTCTAATAATTTTTCTAAGAGAGCTAGTTTTGCATGCCCATAGCCATAGTTCCCACCTCTATAGTTATCTTGCATTTTAGTGAGTTCCGTAGGGGTGGCAAAGTATTTGTAAATATTATAAATATGACAAGCATCAAAATCTTTAGGCTCTTCTAAGGGGGTGGAGTCTGTTTGAATACTCATGATTTGAGCTTTAATCTCCTTTTCGGTGCCAAAAATCTGGATAACATTATTTTTGGATTTAGACATTTTTTCGCCATCAGTACCGGGAATAATAGCCAAATCTTCTTTAATGAGGGGATCGGGAACGATAAAAGTCTCTCCATAGATCCTATTGAATTTTTCGGCCAAATCTCTAGAAATTTCTATATGTTGCTTTTGATCAGCTCCCACAGGTACCCATTGAGGATCATAGATGAGAATATCTGCTGCTTGTAAGATAGGATAACACAAAAGACCCATATTAGGGTTTTTAATGTGAGCAATAGCATCCTTATAAGCGTGAGCTCTTTCCATTAAGCCTACAGGAGTAAGCCCTGTCAATAACCAACACAATTCCACATGTTCTGGAATATCACTTTGGACAAAAATAGTACTTTGCTCTGGGTCTAAACCGAGGGAAATAAGAGCTTTAAATATATGGAGCGTTCTGTCTCTGAGGTCTTGAGGATTGGGAACACCATTGAGAGCATGGTAGTCTGCTATAAAATAGAAATTATCGACTTCTTTATCTGCTTGAAGATCTAGGAAACCTTTTACGGCTCCCAAATAATTACCCAAGTGGAGATTTCCTGTAGGTTTAATTCCTGATAAGGCTCTTTTTTTCATAGAGACTTCCTCCAATTATGATATTCTTAATATTATATCATAGTTAAAAGCTTTCGTCAATGAGAAAAATATTCTTTAATCCGAACTAGCAATATCTTGATTTCTGAGGGCTAGTTGCCCACAAGCAGCATCAATATCTCTACCTTTGGATACCCTTAGAACGAAGGGAATAGAATGCCTTTTTAGTCGTGTAGTGAAGTCGCTAATGGTAGTTTGACTAGGCGCATCATAAGGTAAACTAGCTACAGGATTTAGAGGGATTACATTGAGATTGTATTTAATGCTTTTTAACTCGTGTTTTAAAGCAAGGACATCTTCTTCCATGTTATTAAAACCTTCGATGAGAATATATTCTATGGTAATACGTCTACCTGTTTGTTGTTGATAATAGCGAATAGAATCGAGCATTTGTCTTGTGTTTTCTTTTCGAGCAATAGGCATAAGTTTTTTTCTCTTTTCGCCATTAGCAGCGTGGAGGGAGAGGGCTAGTCTTATTTGACCTTTAGCGTGTACGAATTTTTCTATTCCTTCTATAATACCCACCGTAGATACGGTAATACGTCTTGTGCCAATATCAAAACATTTTTGATCATTGAGGATTTCTATGGATTTAGTTACTGCTTCATAATTGAGGAAAGGCTCACCCATCCCCATATATACGATATTATCAATAGCCCTATCATGGGGATCTAGCTTATGGGTGTCTTTAATAACTTTATCGACCAAAAGCACCTGAGAGATGATTTCGTCTATGGTGAGATTTCGTTTAAAACCCATGAGCCCCGTAGCACAAAAAGAACAAGCTAAAGCACAGCCCACTTGAGAAGATACACAAAGAGTATAACGAGAATCATCTTCATTAGGGATCATAACACTTTCTATATTTTGCCCGTCTTTGGCTCTAAAGAGGAATTTCATCGTTCCATCTTCAGAAATTTGTAGATTTTTTTGTTCTAGGGAGATAACATCAAACAAGTCCCCAAGGGAGCTTCTATCTTTTTTAGACAAATCAGACATATCTTGAAAATCAAAAACACTTCTTTTATAAATCCATTGTAATATGGTTTGTGCTTTATATTTTGGGTAGCCATTAGTAACGAGAAAATTTTGAAGAGTCTCAAAATCAAATTCCAACAAAGAATTTTTTAGAGAATTAGCCATTGTGTATCCTTCCTTAATTAGTAGTATACTATAATTCCCCCTCATATGTCAAGGGTACAAGCTCTAGCCCCCTCTAATTTCTCAATAAATTCACTAATAAGATATAGAAATTTCTTAGATATATATTTTTTTGTTAAAATAAGAGATTTCTCGGTGCCTCCCCCCAATTTTATGAGGCGAAAAGCCGTAGCTATAAATCATCTTAACATAGGAGACTATGCCAGAACATAGCCCATCAATCGTATGTAGTTATTGAGTGATGATTTGAAAATTTATTTTCTTAGAATCTCCATCGTGGGGATTAATAACCCACAGGGTGCTACGCTAGAGGGCAAGCAGTCCCTTATTTGGCGGGGGGTTATAGGGGGGAGAGCCAAGGCTCCCCCCTAGAGAAAATAGATGCCAAGAACTCTCTCTTATATCAAAATCATCTAGAAAAAGAAAAGGGTAACACCACAAAAATATCTTATGTATTAAAATCATTGTTAATAGAAATATTTTGATTTGAGGGGGGATTAAACTAATTGCCAAGGGGATTTGAGAGAATTATTTGAGAAATCTAAAATAATTCTGTGGGTATAGGGAAAGGAATATAAAAATATTTATAAAACTCTTGACAAATAATACTAAATACGTTATATTAGATATGTCTAATTTAGAACAATCTAATATAACGTATTTAAGGAGTTTATTATGAATACAGAAATAATTATAGGTATAGTAATAGTATATCTTGTTGTGAAATTTATTTTAGGAAAAAAAAGAATGAGTGAATTAAAAAACATGTCTAGGGATCAATATACATTAATTGATGTTCGGTCAAAGTCTGAAACAGCATCTGGTATGCTTGAAAATGCGATTAATATCCCTGTT
This sequence comes from uncultured Brevinema sp., assembly GCA_947038195.1. Taxonomy (GTDB): domain Bacteria; phylum Spirochaetota; class Brevinematia; order Brevinematales; family Brevinemataceae; genus Brevinema_A. The sequence continues at coordinate 101 of CAMQVI010000024.1, read as the reverse complement.
GATGAATTATCAAATAAAATCAATATACTTGATAAAACAAAACCGATGTATACTTATTGTGCCTCAGGAACACGTTCTGGAGTTGCAGTGAATATTTTAAA
>CAMQVI010000023.1 GCA_947038195.1 uncultured Brevinema sp. | reverse complement strand
TCTAGTAACTAGCTATCAAATTTTTGATAAATTGATCTATCTCTTGAGCGTTTATTGCTTCTTCAGATTCAAAACGCAATTTCAAGGTAATATTTTTTTTATTCATTTCTTTGAGTTTTTCGTTTTGGAAGACGCTCATAAATTCTATATCTTTAATGAGTTCATTTTTAGCTTTTAAATCAGCAATGAGATTTATTCCTAATAAATCATGGGGGACAGATAAAGTAAGATCTCTAAAGATAGGAGGCAGTTCATTTAGTTTTTGTAAGCTGTGAGCCACCATAGAATATTTTTCCAAGATTTTAAAAGACAATTCACAAACTACAGGAGAAGGAAAATCTTTTTTATCAGAGAGGTCTAGTTTTTCTAAAAGAGCAGGATGAATTTCTCCAAATACCCCCAATTTCTCCCCATCAGCCATTATTTCAAAAGCGTTCAGAGGGTGTAAATAAGGGTAGTCATTACTATCTATCCTTTTAGCGCTTGTGTTAGGAACTTTGGCATATTGTAAAATATTATTAAGAATGTTCAATGCTTTTTCATAAGGACTCGTTTCATGAGCAATGACAAAAGCCAAAAGTTTTTCTTCAATAAATTCCTCGCCTTCCTTAGAGAAAACAGAACCAATTTCAGAAAGAGCCACATTTTTTTCAAAGGCTTTACTCATATTGATTTTTACAGATTCCATAATTCCATCAAAAAGATGAGATCGCAGTTCTGTCCATTCACTATTTAGAGGATTCAAAATCGCTACCACATTTTCTTTATCGAGATTATAAAAATTCTTCTGTTCTACAGAACGAAATACGATAGTCATCGCTTCGCTTAATCCCATTCCTCTAAGGAGGGGACGTATTTTTTCGTCAAAAGACTTTTCAGGATTGAGTTGCACTTTAGAAGGTCTGTAACTAGAGCTAGGAATATTGTCATAGCCATAAAAACGAGCCACTTCTTCCATAATATCTTCTTTAATACGAAGATCTCTTCTTTCTCCACTAGGAGAGACGAGCCACTTTTCTTTAGAAATATCACAAGTACAGCCCAATTTAACAATTACATCTTGAATAAAATCATTACTAATATCAGGAGCCCCGAGGTACACTCTAATATCTTCAGGAGAAACTTCAAAGCTGTATTTTTCACTAGGATGAGGATATATATCTACCATTTCACTAATTTGAGCATTGGGGTATTGAGTATGAATAGCAGAGCAGATAGCCTCATGAGCTAATTCTACTAATTCTGGAGTAATATTTTTTTCAAAACGTAAAGAAGATTCTGTTTTAATCCCCAATCGTTTAGAGCTTCTTCTCACCCAAACGCCACTAAAACTAGCAGATTCTAAATAAATTTCTGTGGTGCTTTCGTCTACCCCAGAATCTAAACTTCCCATAATCCCAGCGAGGGCAAGGATTTTCTTTTCATCACAAATAAGAAGATCATTAGCAGAAAGGGTAATTTCCGATTCATCGAGGAGTACCATTTTTTCGCCCTCTTTAGCCTGTCTTACAATAATAGATCCTTGAACTTTTTTAAGATCAAAAGCATGGGTAGCTTGCCCTATTTCTAGCATAATAATATTACTAATATCCACAAAATAATTAATAGGACGCATCCCTAAGAGATACAATCTTTTTTGCATTTGTGCTGGCGTTAGAGATGCTCCCACTCCTTTAATATGAGTAAGGCTATAACGGAAACATCTATCACTTTCTATCTTAATAGGAAAGTTACAAGTACCCTGAGCTTTGAAAACTTGTGTTTTTTTGTTAAGATTTAACTTATGGTAAATAGCTAATGATAAGGCTAGTCCTCGTACAGAAAGCCAGTCGGCTCTATTTCCTGGTACTTCTAAGGTGTAAATAGCGTCTTGTCCACAATAGGTCTTAAATAAGTCTTGAGCGATTTTTTTATCTTTTCCTAAAAATACAATATCAGCACTCTTAGCTTCTATACCAAGATTTTCTAAAGCTAGTAATAAGCCTTCTGTTTTGATCCCAGCCATTTCACGAGAAGACACAATAATATCACCAAATATTTTTGAGCCTATGGGAGCATAAATAACATGCTCTCCTATTTCCAACACTTTAGAATTAGAAATAAGAGCATAAGTCCCAGTACTCGTTTTTACGGAAAGAGATGATAATTTGTCATCGATTTCTTTGATAGAGATTATTTCTCCTAGCTCAGTTGTAGTTCCATAATTAAGAATATTAATTTCTTCTGTTTCTGCCCCTAATGCTGTAAGAGATAAGCCCAATTCCTCAGGGGATTTTTTATCAAGATCTTGTACAAGATCACAAAGCCATTCATAGCTAACTGTCATTTTCATAAGAATTACTCCAAATTTAATAAAGGGGGTCAAAAAAAGATGACCAAAGAAAGGTATTTAAAGAACGGGGATCAAAGACTTTGCTTTAAAAAGCGAAGATCATTTTCTACAAAAGACCTAATATCTTTAATACCATAACGCATCATTGCAATACGTTCTATCCCAGTTCCGAAAGCAAATCCTTTCCAAACATCAGGATCCAGCCCTACATTTCTAAAGACTTGAGGATGTACCATTCCACACCCTAATAATTCTACCCAACGCCCACCGAGAAGATTGGGAGAAGAAACAGATAATTCCCCAGAAGGTTCTGTAAAAGGGAAATAATCAGGTCTGAGACGTATTTGAGTATCAGAGCCGAACATTGCCTTTGCCCATTCTAAGAGAGTGCCTTTTAAATCGGCAAAACTAACATGTTTATCTACGACGAGGCCTTCCATTTGTCTAAAGATAGGGAAATGGGTAGCGTCTACGGCATCACGTCTATAACACACACCGGGACACACAATAGCGAGAGGAGGCTCTCCTCCATTTTTAAGCATTTTTTCTAAAGTACGAATTTGAGAGCTAGAAGTATGAGTACGGAGAAGATGATTTTTCCCCACATAAAAAGAGTCTTGATCTTCCCTTGCTGGGTGATCTGCATCTATATTCAAGGCTTCAAAATTATGATATTCATCTTCTAATTCTCTTTCTTCTACGAGGGTATAGCCCATGGAACGAAACACAGACAGCATTTCATCCCTCACTTTATTGAGGAAATGCTCATAACCGACATCGAGATCATTGTTTCCGAGACTAGGTTCTGGATACCCAATAGCTAATTTTTGAGCTAGGGCTTCTTTTCTTTTAGCCATTTCTTTTTCTTCAAGTAAAAGTTCTACATTATTTTTCCAAGTAGAAAGCATTTGTCCAAAAGCTTTTTTATCTTCCATATCTTTCATGAGTGGTTCTAAATTTTTAAAGAGACCTTTTTGAGCGGTAAAAAACTTATCAGCTCCCAAATCATAAGAAATAGTTTTTTGATAGTTACCAAAAGTAAGAATACATTCTTTTTCTGCAAATTCTAAAACAATCTTCTTATCTTTAATAGTTATTTCAAGAGAAGATTCATTTTTTTTGACAGGTAACTTTTGAATAGTATCGTTAATGAACGATTTGATTTGCTCTTTCATAAAAAGCTCCTATTTTGACATGTTTCATATTATACACTTTTTATTAATTTTTCTCAATGTTTTTTTGTTTATGGTGCGTTTTATACGCCTTATGACTTTTTTTGACAATTAATGACTTTTTTGTGATTATTAATGACCTTTTTTCACAAAAAATGACCTTTTGATCAAATATCATGAAAAAAACAATCAAAAAAAAGACACCTTTAAAAGATGTCTTTTCTCTTGTTTTTGATACTTATTTTCGGTAAATTTAAAGAATTTACAAGCCCTCTAAAGAGTTGTTGATAAGGGATAATGCTTGAGATTGAATACGATCTTGCTCTCTCTGTTTTTCGATACTTCTTTCTTTACGGCTAGGAGAATTATCTAAACCGACAGTCATATTAATATAGAATTGATCACTTGTAAAGAAATCAAAATAACTTTCTCTATAATAAGCAAAGTCTAAACGCATCCATTTCCAGCCCATTCCTATACCAGCAGTGATAAAAGTATCATACATCCCTACACGAAGATCGAGAAAATTAAACAATTTAACCTCTGCCCCTAAACGGAGTTTATTCCCCCAAGAGGTATAAGGATCAGTCGTATCTTCAAACTCAAGGTATATACTGACTTCTTGGATAAAATTGTTCTTAAAGAGGAAGCGATAGGAGGAGCCGAAGTCTACAGAGTAAGGTATTTTAGAGTCGTTAATTCCACCGCTCAATCCATCCATGTTCTTCCATTGATATCCAGACGAGAGCGCATCTCTCACAGCTACCCCAAAAATCCAATTTTGAATTCTTAGAGACATCCCAAAGTCAGAAGAAATACTACCTGCCTGATAAATACTATCTGTTAGAGAACCAAACTGAGCAGGGAGCTGATCTATAGGAGAGAATCCATAAGGACCATCACCTTCTGATATTGCCTTGAAACGCTGAGAAAACCTAACCGTAGCCCCAAATGATATCCCTGAAACATCATCTATAGCAGCAAAAGGGATTTTATACCCATAGGCAATATTAGCTGTGATCTCTGCTGTGGCCGATAACCTAGCAAGAGGAATAAGCTCTCTTAGTAAATTTGGATTATCTACTAATTTTTGAAGTTCGGCAGCTACCTGGTCCACTGATAGCCCAGCGGCTAGAAAATCTGCTTCAAAATATTTTCTAAATATAGCCATAGTTTCCGCAGAGTTAGCAGACCCTGAAATCTCCTTGCCAGCAGCCATAACAGCATTGACATTCACATCTATTCCAAGTCTGGTAAGGAAATTGTCTTGGCTTTCTGTAATAGCTACAGTAGCATTCATGGAGCTAGTCGTCCAGATACCGAAGCCTTTTCCCATGTACCCAGCAGAGAGTGGGCCATTGAGACCTATAGAAGGTGCTTGATTTAAAAGTTGTTCATAGTCAATAGCGGTAAAATCATCAGGATTATCCGCAAAGCTCTTAGCTTCGTTAATGAGTGTTATCATATCAGGGTTAATAGATGCCCCTAGAGTGATAAAAGGAGCTATATCATGATCTGTCATTAAACCTAGATTGGCAGGGTTAGCAATAGCAGAAAAACTATAGCCTATTGAGGATACGCCTACACCACCCATACCTAAGGACGCAGCATCTCTATAGATACGAGGCTCTATGTCCACAGCTTGAATGACAGATGCAGGAAGTAAACAGCACAATAACAATATTTTTTTCATTCTTGACCTCTTTAAAAGTGTCCTAACCAATATAGCTCATTATAGCACTGTTGCTACAATATATCAAGAGGCGTATAGGTATATTTTCGACATTCTAAGTCGAAAACGTAAACTATTAGAGTCTTTTATTCCTATATAAGATATTATATTTAAGAATAAAAAGGAAATACTATTAGTAAAAAATAGATAAATCCGATAATATGTAATATAATTAAAACTGTATATTCTTATTTTTAGGAGAATACTTCTATGCTTCAAATTAGGGAAAAATCCCATCTTCACTTCATAGGGATAGGCGGAGTAGGCATGTCTGCTTTGGCTATTATTTTGTATCATAAAGGCTATATTATTTCTGGTTCTGATAGTGCAGAATCCGCTACTACCCAAAAATTAAAAAATATGGGATTAGAAATTTATATAGGTCAGTCTGCTGATAATATCACTGATAAAATCGATTATATCGTCTACACAAATGCTGTAAATGAAAAAAATCCAGAAATAGCAAAAGCTAAAGAGCTTGGTATTCCTCTTATTGTAAGAGCAGAGATGCTAAATTACATAGGATCTCACTTTTTTAGCATAGGGATTTCTGGTACTCATGGTAAAACGACAACGACTTCTATTACTTCTCGTATTTTTCTTTCAGCTGGTCTTGATCCTAGCCTTGCTGTAGGTGGGTATCTCCCCGAAATAGAAGGGGCTGGTTATTTTGGGAAGGGAGACACGATGATTTATGAGGCCTGCGAGGCTTTTGGTTCTCTTAATTTTCTCTACCCTGATATTGCCATTGTAACCAATATAGATGAAGACCATCTAGAATTTTTTAAAAATAGAAAAGAGGTAGAAGACCTCTTTCTCAATTATTTTAATACCCATATCAATCCTAGATCATTACTCATTTGGAATGCTGATGATGAGTGTTTAAAAAGTGTTGTTGAAAAAAGTGATATTTCTCGTCAAATATCGGTTTCTCTTTGTCCCGAACAAGGGGATTTTTGGATAGAAAATCTTGTACTACATGACCAAAGCTCTGAGTTTGATGTCTTCTTCATAGAAGAATTTATAGGTCATTTTAAGTTAGGGATTCCTGGGGTACACAATGTCTCCAATGCGCTTCTTGCTATCGCCGTTGCAAAAATGCAAGGAATAGATAATATTTCTATTATTCATGCTTTAGAAAAATTTCAAAATGCCAATAGAAGATTTGAGATTAAAAATACATCAGAGGGATTGACGGTCATAGATGACTATGCCCACCACCCCAGAGCGGTAGGACTTACCTTGGTAGCGGCTAAAAAAATAGCAAATAGCTATCAAGCAAAATTAGTGGTAGTTTTTCAGCCCCACCTTTATTCTCGTACTCAATATTTTTACAAAGAATTCTCCGAATCTCTACTCCTTGCTGATAGTCTTATTCTTATGGATATCTATGCTGCGAGAGAAGTAAACGACAACAATGTCTCATCCCAATTAATTTATGATGAAGTGATAAAATTAAAAACAATGGACAATTTAATCTTTGAATCAGAATTTGATAATATTTCTAATATTGTAAAAGAAATAGCCTCTAGACAGGCTACTGTAGTTATTACAATGGGAGCAGGAGATGTTTGGAAAATATCGGAGCAACTTTGTGTTTAAAATAGCTATTATTGTATTGCTATGTTTTTCTCCTACTTATAGCCAAGACAACACTAACGATGATTTTTTTATAAATGGATTTAGCTTTGATAAAGAAAACAGTAATTACAATAAAGGAATACGACTTCAAGGTATAGGAGATTATTTTTTCAAGGGAAAATCTTATGTTAATGCTGTCCCTTACTATGAACAGGCTCTAACATTTTTACCAAGTGAGGCAGATATCACTTTCAATCTTGCAGAGATTTATAAAAATGAAGAGTTATGGCGTCTTGCTATGCTTTATTATGAACAAACGATAGAGCTTTTGCAGTTACCTGTAAATTTTGGGAAAAGCCAGTTAAATGTCTATATATCCCGTATAAAAATGGCCCAGATTCACCACCTAAAAGGGGAATCAGATAAAGCAAGAAAATTAGTAACAGAAATAAGAAAAGAGAGTTCTCTATTAGAATCTTCTTATCCTAAGGCCTATAAAGCACTAAGCTTTTTTGATGACTTTTATCCTGCTATGGCTGTCAGGAAATCTCTAAGAGAGGAATAAAAGCCTTTATGTCCCAGATTATACTTATAATCTCTTGTATTCTCCTCCCTCTTGTTGTTCTCCATCTTGTCTTAAAAAGATTCAATGTTTTCCAAAAAGCATCTAAAAAAATGAGTGTGAATACCTTCATGACGACGGGTCAGCTCATGAATATGATTACCTCTAAAATAGAACTTACAGATGAAGAAAAAGATCATTTAGAAGTTTTATTTACTGTTTTTTCCAGTTCTCGTCTTCGTTATGCTTTTGAAGTAGAGGAAGAAGGGATGAAATGGTTTTTAAATACCCGTAAAGCAGTTTTTCATTCTGACCAATTTGATGATGCTACAAGAGAAGACATAGAGTTTTTTCTCTATGAAATACACAGAAAAATCAATAATTTTCGTATGATGGCTCACCCTGATGTTAAGTCTATAAATGATATTTCTTTGGGACAAGGGGTAGATATACACCTTGCTGATGGTACGACATACACAGGCGAACTAATTGATAAAGGAATCACCAACATTACTATAAATATTGCCAAAAAACATGTAAGTAGTGCTATTGATAATCATAAACTTATTAAAAAAAGAGTCAAGATTACTTTTTGGAAAAAAATGGATGCTCGCTATAGTTTTGTTTCTACTGTGAAATCTGTTTCCACCAAAAGAGGTGGGTACGCTTTAACACTTACCATGCCTAAAAAAATCAAATGTATACAAATCCGTTCTTACCCAAGATATGATGTAGAAATCCCTATGAAATTTAGACAAGCTACTTTATCTGCTGATGAAGATACGGGTGCGTTGCAAGAGACTTATGGGGCGGTCGTCTTAGGCATCATCAATAATATAGGACCTAATGGGTGTAAAATTATTACCCATTCTTCTACTCCTGTTGATACTGTAATAATGATGGAATACCCTTTATTTCATCAAATTATTTATACCAAAGGTATTGTGAAAAATGTATCTCGTTATGGAGATGTTTATACACTGCATATAGAATTTTCAACAGATGTTCAAAAATTTAGCATTTTACAAATTTATCATTATATTTATGCTAATAAGAATACTGGTCAAGAAGAAATTATAGGAGATGTGTAAATGAAACATTTTAAAGCTATTATTGGATTGGGGATTTTTGGGTTGTTTTTAGTTTTTGCTATACAGAATAACAGTATAGTTGATTTTAAATTTCTAATGTTCACTATTAATCAAACCCCATTATTTGTAATTATTATTGTGATCTTTATTTTAGGCTTTATCTTAGGACGTATCTCGGGCTGGTTTTCGTATATTTTCGACGATCATAAAGAAAAACGTCATGAAAAATTAAAACAAAAACTAAAAGAACAAAAAAATCAAAATCCCTAGGAGATTTACTTGGCAAAAGCGAAAACTGTCTATTGTTGTGATGCTTGTGGCTATGAAGCTGGAAAATGGCTGGGAAAATGCCCTTCTTGCTCCGAATGGAATACTTTTAAAGAGTTCTCTTTAGGAAAACACACTGCTAAAAAGGCCGCTAGTAGCACTATTAGTAAAGCAAGTCTTGAAAGCATAGCATCTATTGCTTCATCAGAATCTGCCCGTATCTATACAGGATTATCTGAGTGGGATAGAGTCTTGGGAGGCACTGTTTTAGGGCAGGCTATTCTCATCTCTGGAGAACCGGGGATTGGAAAGTCTACCTTACTACTCCAAATCGCTCATAAACTAGCAGAACAAGGCACTGTAATCTACGTCAATGGAGAAGAATCCTCCAATCAAGTAAAGCTTCGAGCGGAGCGTTTGGGGATTGTTTCTGAAAATCTCTTTCTTTTTTCAGAAACTGATATTAATAGTATTATTAACACCATAGAAAACAAAAAACCTCTCTTCCTTATTATAGATTCTTTACAAACTCTCTCTTCCGAAAATATTGATTCTTCCCCTGGTTCTCTTCCTCAATTAAGAGAGTGTACCCACCATATTGTAAATACTTGTAAATCTTTGGACATCACCTCTCTTCTCGTTACCCATGTTACTAAAGACGGTACTATCGCTGGCCCCAAGGCGATTGAACATTTAGTAGACACGGTATTGTTTTTGGAAAGTGACACAAGGGGTATTTACAGGGTTTTAAGGACTTTTAAAAATCGTTTTAATTCTACAGATGAAGCCGGATTTTTTGAAATGCATAGTAAGGGATTGATTCCTGCAGATGATTTGTCTGAAGCCTTTCTTTCTATCCACGAAGAGCCTGTCTACGGATCTGCTATATATGCTAATTCTGAAGGGCAACGCATCTTTCCCCTAGAAGTGCAAGTACTATGTCATCACAGTAACCAGAACTATGTTAAAAGAACAGCAGAAGGCTTAGATAATAATAGGTTAGCTTTGTTGGCGGCTGTTGTTGAAAAACAATTAAAAATCCCCCTTTCTAAGTTTGATATTTATGCCAATATCACAGGTGGGTTAGATATTAAAGACAGGGCTATCGATTTGGCACTTGTTGCTGCTCTTTGCTCTTCTTTTAAAGAAAAACCTATAGATGATAGAAGTGTTTTTATAGGAGAGATTGGTTTGACAGGGGAAATTCGACCTGTAAGAGATTGCGAAAGAAGGGTTAAAGAGCTAGCTCGTTTAGGGATGAAAAACATCTATGTTCCTTATAATAAAAAGCAATTAGACGAGTTAAAAAGCTACCCTGTAAAACCCATAAAACACATCAATGAGTTGTTTATTAGCTTATTTTAAAGAAATGTAGCCAATCTATTGATTAATCAAATAGATTAGTGTATAATAACAAAGATATATTCTAAGCATTATATGTAATTAGGAAGGACGTTTAACGCATGAGAAAAGCTGACAGTTTTAAAAGACCTGAAAACAGAGATCAAACCAGAATCAACGAACAGATTCAAGCACAAGAATTAAGAGTCACAGGATCTGAGGGAGAACCTTTAGGTATTATGTCTTTAAAAGATGCTATGTCTAAGGCCGAAGAATTGGATCTTGATCTTGTAGAAGTTTCCCCTACAGCGATTCCTCCTGTAGCGAGAATTGTAAACTATGGAAAATTTCTTTACCAAAAAGAAAAAAAGACCAGAGAAGCTAAGAAAAATCAAAAGATTGTTGAGATGAAAGAAGTGAAATTCGGACCTCATATCGATATACATGATTTTGAGTATCGCACTAAAAGAATTAATGAATTCCTTGATAAGGGAGATAAAGTCAAAGTAAGTATTCGTTTTCGTGGACGTGAGATGGCTCATACAGAGCTAGGCTTTGAAATTATTAAAAGAATTATTGATCAAATTGGTGAAAATATTGTTGAAAAACCAGCTAAGTTAGAAGGACGTCAAATCCTTATGTTCTTAGCTCCTAGCAGGTCCTTAAAAAAATAAGCTCTTGTTTACTATAAAATAAAAAATTCTTAGGATTATTGGAGATATTCATGCCAAAAATGAAAACCAATCGTTCTGTTGCAAAACGCTACTCTATTTCTTCCTCTGGAAAAGTACGTCGTAGTAAATGTGGCAGACGTCACCTTCTCGAAGGTAAAAGCCCTAAAGTCAAGCGTACGAGCAAAGGACTTGTAGAAGTACGTAAGAAGTTAGCGGATAAAATCAAATTAATGATGCCTTACGTATAATTAATTTGTAGGCTCATAGAGTCTTAGGTATTTGTATGGGACCGGGTGTCCATACGAAGCCTCATTGTTGTCAGTATAAGGCACTGCAACAAAATCTTTTTAAGGAGTAACCAATGAGAGTTACCACTTCTAAAACAACCCGTGCACGACATAAAAAAGTTTTAAACCGTGCCAAGGGTTTTAAAGGCGCTAGAAGCGTTCGTTTTAATGCCGCTAATGAGACATTATTACACGCATTGCGTTATGAATTCATCCATCGTCGTAGAAGACGACGGGACATCAAAAGACTTTGGATCACTCGTATCAGTGCTTTTGTAAGATCAGAAGGTATTACCTATTCCAGATTTATGGAAGGTCTTAAAAAAGCTAATGCAGCTATTGATCGTAAAGTACTTGCATGGCTCGCTATGCATGATGCACCAGCAATGAGTGCTTATGTAGCTTTATCTAAAAAAGCTCTTGGTTTATAATTATAAATCAAAAATAAAAAAACACCTAGTTATATAACTAGGTGTTTTTTTATTCACTGTGACTAATCAAGTGTTTTTAATACTGATTCCATATTTTAAAGGGATAAATTGTCAAACTATTACTCAATAAATAATAGATAGGGGGGACGCCCCAATTCCAAATCCCTAATTCTCATTAGATCCTAAAAATTATTTTGCCCCTATCTAATTTTTAAAATAGAGAAATCTCATAATGCACAACTAGGTGTTTTTTGATTATTGTGAAGACTATACCCAGATCCTTTTTCATATAGATTCATTCTCATTTGGTTCCTTGTATATAATATCACTAGACACGGAATCTATCATAAAACTTAAAACATTATAGAGAGAATTTTTTGTTTCTGTAAAATAAATATTAGTATTACAATACTGAGAAACAATTTCTTCAAATTTTGCACTAGGAAGATTATAAGTACCTACACTGTCAGCACAAACCACTATCTCTGCAGGATTAATAATGTCTAGCGTTTCTTTGCTAATATAATTAATGTCTCCATGGTGAGGACTATGAAATATTCCTACATGACCTTGTGTGTGAAGGTTATGGCTTTGAGAGACATCTTGCTCCCCAGCGGAATAAAATATATTTTTCCCATCAAGTTCTAGCACGATAGCTAAGGTAGTACTATTTAATTGTATATCAAAATCTCTTAATGCTTTATGTCGTTCCTGATCATTTTTGTTATGATCACTAGCAATATGAAGATGATTATAAATAGTGTTTAATTTTTTGCTATCTATAGGGATTATTTTCAGCTTATATTCCCCTATAGAATACTGGAGTATAGTATCGCTACATACAAGGAGTTCCGTATTTTTCTTCTTGATAATGTCTGCGATATTAGCGTATTCTTTCAAGGAATAAATAATATATTGAGTAGGGATATCAAAATATTTATCTCCTAAATCACCTATTTCTGAAGGGCTTGTGTATACAGGCATATTAGCTATAAAGGTATCTATAGATATTTCTTGCCTAACAATATCTCCAAGCCCCCCTATGTGGTCTTTATGAATATGTGAGAGGATGAAAAGATCAATTTTATCTATATCACAAGATTTCAGATAATCAATAGATTTTATCCTTCGGGGGTCTTCTTGGTAAATAGATTCTTTATTGTCACCCCCGTCTATCATTATTCTATATAGAGTATCCTTGTAAGGAAGAGATATTAGTATTGAAACCCCAAATCCTGTATTCAAAAAATCTATTTGTGCTTGCATATATTATAATCCCATAGAAGCTCTTTCTTCTGCTAGTTCAAGCTCTACTTCTTCATGGCTTTTAGTGGGTCTGGGAGTGTATAGACTTATTATAATGTGAGAAATAAATGCTATCGCTAAAGCAGGTAGTACAGAATTTCCAAAAAATGCTAAAATGTCTTTTTGTGAATTTATGTATAAGGATGCTGATAGAGACATTATTAAAGCGCCAAGTGCACCCTGCCATGTGGCTCTTGGCCAATATTTTCCTAAAATCCCTACTGCTACAATACCTGTAAGGAGCGTAGAAACCATGGTTTGAATATAGCCCAATAAGTCAGTAGCAAAAAGAACGAAAACGTAAGCTAAACCAACAATAATGACAGACACTACTCTTGAGTATAGCATCATTTTTTCTTTAGGAGGCAACTTACCCGTAAGTAAAGGTATTAAGTCTCTTATAGTAATAGTAACAGCAGCCATAGCTTCTGAATCCCCTGAAGATACTGTTGCGGACATCCCAGCTATTAAAACCACTGCTCCTATAAGAGGGGGAAATACTTGTGTTGCCATGTGAGGGAACACAAGCCCACCATTAGTGATAGTGGGGTCAATGGTATAAGCCGCCATTCCTATAATAACAGGGAAAAATGCAAAAATAAAGTAAAATACAGAGGTAATTAAAAAGCTTTTTTTAGCTTGACCATAACTTTGGGCGCTGAAAGCTCTTTGTCTGTATACAGGAGTGCTGAGGATATTAACTACCATAACGATCATAAGGGACAAGGCTGGTAATATTCCCATTTTTTGATGCCCCAAGAAAGATAAAGCAGTTTCTGGCATTGCACTAACGATATTATCCCATCCACCAGCGGCTGGGATAGATAAGGCGGCAAGAAAACAAAATCCTGTAAATAAAACAACAGCTTGTATAGTATCACTCCAAGCTAATGCCAATAAACCTCCAACTAAGATCGCTCCAGAAAATAAAGCCATCATAATGAATCTTGCTATATTAAGATCTATACCAACAATATAATGTAAGTATAAAGAGCCCCCTAATAGATGAGACCCTGTCCAGCCTACCTCAGCAAGAATAAGAATAATAGTAACCATGATTTTTAGAGTTTTATTATTTTCGTAATAAGAAGCAAATTCTTCTGTCATCGTGACAAATCCTTTCTCTCGGCCTTTAGCAAGGGTAAAAGCAAAGATAATCAATCCTATCGTACCACCCATTCCATAAAGGGCCCCTCCCCAACCATTAAAGTAAGCGTTTCCAACAGCTCCCATAGAGGAGCCTGTCCCTATAACGGTACCAATATTGGTGCCAAGCAATAAGACCAATCCCATTGCTTTGCCCCCTATTAAATAGTTAGCTGCAGTTTGTTTATTCTTAGTTAGGTACCAAGATAATCCAATGGTAAAAATCATATAAACAATAAATGCTGATAAAATAAACATAATACTCTCCCAATATATTTTCTTTAATTATACTATAAAAAAAATATATTGCAAGCGTAAAAACGTTTCTTTTTCAATGTTTTCTGAAACAGAAACGATTAAATGTTTTGAGATACTTTACCGATTAATATTATATGACTGTAAGAAAAATAGCCACCTTAGCAAATCTTTCTCCTTCTACTGTGTATAGAGCTCTAAAATGTCCTGAAAAAGCAAAAAAAGAGGTGCTAGAAGCGATACACTTAATAACTAATGGGGTGGACTTAAAAAATTTCCTAGTAAATAGATTTAAAATTGTATACGTTATTTTTCCTCATTCAAATATTTTCTATTCACAAATAATCTTAGAAATAACCAGTCTATTATTAGATCATAATATTAAAGTTATTCCTTTTATTACAGGGGAGAATGAAGAAAAAGAGAAAAAGTTTTTTGACTCTCTTGTTTTTTCTTCTAAAGTATGTATTCTTTGGTCGCCTACTACTCAGTATGCTCCAGCTTTTTTGAAAAGGAAAAAAGACAAGCCTTTTGTAATTTTATTTAATAGAACCTTAAAAGATCATAGGGGAGATATGGAACTCTTATTAGATAATTATTATGCCTCTCAGATAGCAACAGATGCCTTGATTTCTAATCAGCATAAAAATATTCTGTATATTGGTGCAAGTCCGATATACACTACTGCAAGAGATAGGGCCGACGGTTTTTCAGATACAGTTAATAAAAATAAAGATGTACAGGGTGAAATTCTTGTTTCAGATTTTCATAATTGGTTATCAACATATAATCTTTTAAGAGATTACCCTTTAGGGCAACATGATGCTATATTATGTGGAAATGAAATAATAACTTATGGAGCGATAAAAGCCTTAAAGAAACATCATCTTTCTATATCTAAAGATATATGTCTTATTAGCTTTGATTCTGTTCCTATTTTTGATGCTTTAGGAATATCAATGATTTTCTTCTCCCCTCTATATATTGTTCAAAAAGTAGTAGATATTATTATTAACTATGATAAAAAATATACTAATATCAAGCAATACATTTTCTTGCCTGAGTTTATTCAAAAGGGTAGCGAAAAGATAGAATAACCCAAAAAATATATCCATCTATTTAGAGAAAGCTTATCTAAAACGAAAATATATAAAAAAACACCTAGTTATATAACTAGGTGTTTTTTATTTTTAACTATTTTTCTAAATAATCCAAACTATATTTTTTGTTCCTATCGGAATAAGGATAGAGAGGAAATTTATCTACTCTAAAAAAGGGCACTTTAGCACGAATTTGAAGATCAAAAAGAATTTTATCTTGAGGATTCACCTCTACAATACGTCTTATCCGCCCAAAAGCATATAAGATTAAAAGATTTTCTTCATGTAAATCCACATCAGAAAGAAGACGAGAATAGTCTTTTTCAGGGGTGCTGTATTCTCTAACTACTTGAGCCGTATTTCTTGAGGTATCAAATTTATACTCTATTACTCTAGAGCCTTCAGGATTAATCCTATCATCTCCTTGATTGTCGAACATCATAAGATTTCCATTTTTTTTAAGGAACAAGGCATGTTGTCCTTTGGGAGCATCCTTGGGATTTTTTACATTCATGCGATAAGGGGCTAAGGAAGGAACATCTTTTAGAGAAGGGTAACTACTAGGTTTTGCCCCATAGCCAAAGCCTTCATCTATATTAAGATCATCGGCACTCATAAACCATAACATTTTCCAATCAGTCATAGAAACAGCGATAACCCCTATGTGTCTTGCAGAAAAATAAGCGATATGATTGTCTATATCATAAACCATAGAATTAATATGAGCCCAATCCACTTTTTGAGGTCTCCCAGAATCATTCGTAAAGGCATTCTTATCATCGTAGATAATTTCGTTTAGCATAAGGGTGTCTGATGGGTGTGCTACCTTACGGATAGCATCTCCTAAAAAGAGAGTTTGATTGATTTTTTTATTTTTATTGAGAACAAAAACAACATCTTCCCAGCCCCATTGAGAGTTACCCAAGATCAATTCTTGACCACGGACATAGGGAGCAGCTTCATGGTGTACAGACATAGGTTCTCTAAAGACGATATTACCGAAAAGGTCTGTTTTTTGATAGTATTGGAAGTTATCCACTCCTAATATATAAATATTATTGTCATCTGCTTCCAAACGTATTACTGTAATCATAGATTTAGAATCAGAGTAGTAATAACGCATATCTCCTTTTCTATCCAGTGCCATAATAACTTTATTCAAAGGAAGACTGAGAAAGTATAAATCTTGATTAAAGGGATTCGATTTAGGGAGTGTATCTTTAGCCAAAGACACATTAAAACTCACTTCTTCTTCTATCATTTTATCTATTTCGTCATTACCTATTTTACTAGCCTTAGGGATAACTATCTTTTCTGTTTGTATTTTGTAATTGATTTCGGCTTTACTGCCTTCTTTTATGATGATAGTATTTTCGTAGTCTTCGTACAATCCATGTATAGGAAACTCCATACCATACTTTGGAGGATAGGCAACAGAAATATCCATAGAGGAGTCCTTTCCTTTTACGGTAATAATGATAGGGGAGAGATTGGTAGATTCTATTTTATAAATAGCAGACAGAGGTGTATTTCCCAAAGGATTTAGAACAATTCCTTGTCCATAAAGAGGGGCGACAATTAATAATAAGCATAGTATTTTAAACATGGTATTTTCCTTTTAAATAAGCAATTATTTATAATTATAAAGCAAATACTTATTATTATCAATTATCTACTCTGTATAATCAATTGTGTAAGCCTTATTAGAAAGACGATAAGGGTAAAGAGGGTATTTATCTATTCTATAAGCCATCGTGTACATATCTAAATCCATTTGGAATAAGATATTATTATAAGGGTCTAGTTCAATAATACGTCGGGGTCTTCCATGTCCATAAAAAACAATGATATTTTGGTGATTATCACCCACTAAGTCCACATCACCAACATAACGAGAATAAGTGTTATTTTCATCTTGAAATTTTCTTACCAAGGAGGCTTTTTTCTGTTTATGATCAAAAGAGTATTCCATTATCCTAGATCCTTGAGAATTTTTAGGACCTTTAGATTGATTGTCAAACATCATGAGATTCCCATTTTTTCGGAGTAAAAGAGAATGTTGCCCTCTAGGGGAATCTTTAGGATTGTTTATATTCATTTTATAAGGGTTAAGAGATGGAATATCTTTAAGATAAAGGCTACCAGCTGGCTTTTTAGCGTATTTGACGCCATCTGATGTCTTTAGCTCAGCATCGGTGAAAAACCATTCTAAAGTCCAATCCCTCATTTTAATGGCTAAAATTCCTAAATGCCTTAAAGATACATATAATCTTTCATTTTTTTCATCATAAACAAGAGAGTTAGCGTGAGCCCAGTCCACCCGTTTGGCTTTTTGGTTTGTGTGGATATGAATATTGAACTCATCATAAATCATTTTATCTAATAAATCGCTGTCTTCTGGAGCAATAGCGTTGCGGATGAGTGTTCCTAGGGACAAATCGTCGAGAATATTTTTATTTTGATCCAGAACAAAGATACGATCTTCCCAGCCCCATTTGGAATTGCCTAAGGCTAATTCCTGCCCATTTTTATAAGGGATAGTGGCATGGTGTACAGGCACTTTTTTTTCATTATAGATATTGGCAAGTAAATCCATTGTAAAATAAGTTTGATGATTATCTATCATTAAAAAATAAACTTTTTTAGCATCGTGGTACATTCTAACGAGCCAAGGCTTACTGTTGGTATTTTGATAAAGGTAGCGTAATTCTCCCTTTCTATCAAATCCTAAAATCTCACTATTATTAGGTAGACTAGTAAAATATAAATCTTGATTGAAGACAGAAGAGGGAGGGAGATTGTCTGTAGGGACTGAAGTTTTTATAGTCATGGATGTGTTATTTTTACTTTTTATCTGGTAAGAAGCTTTAGGGGTAACGATTTTAAAAAGACGTTTTTTTTGAGCCCCTTCTTTAATCGTAACGGTATTCGTATAATCTTCGTATAAACCATGTATGGGAAATTCTTGTCCATACATAGCTGGGTAGAGTACTCCTATACTATCTTCTTTGGATTTACCTTGTACCACAATCGTAATTTCTTCTGGATTAGGAGAAGAAAGCTGAAATATAGCAGATAAAGGGGTATAACCAGAGGGATTATATATGAGAGTAGACTCTTGAGCATGGAGAGGGGAGTTAGGTAAAAACAATAAAAATAAACAGAACAACAAAAAAATCTCCTTGTGTTATATGATTTTAATAGTATAACATATTTTTTTTTCAATGGCTACCTTCTTTATTAGGTATTGTAAATTTTTCTAAAGTATGTTAAAATTATATTAGTTTAAATAGGAGTATTTTATGGCAAAATATATTTTCGTTACAGGTGGTGTGGTTTCTTCCTTGGGTAAAGGCGTTACCGCTTCTGCTATAGGAGCACTTATTAAAGCAGGAAACTACTCTGTTAATATGATGAAAATTGATCCCTATTTAAATGTAGACGCGGGGACCATGCGTCCTTATGAACATGGCGAAGTTTTTGTCTGTGATGATGGAACAGAAACAGATCTTGACCTTGGGAATTATGAACGTTTCCTCCAAATTACTACCACAAGAGATTCTGCTATCACTACAGGACGAGTTTACCAAAGAGTTATTGATGCTGAACGCCGTGGAGAATACCTAGGGCAAACAGTACAAGTAATACCTCATATCACTAACGAAATCAAAAAAAGAATTAAATTATTTGATAAACATAATTCTGACATTTGTATCATTGAGCTAGGGGGAACAGTAGGGGACATAGAGAGCGTGCCCTATACTGAGGCCATTAGACAATTTGCTATAGAAGAAGGATCGGAGAACGTTATGTTTATTCACCTTACCCTTGTTCCTCTAGTAACAGGAGGGGAGCTTAAAACGAAACCGTCTCAACATTCCGTAAAAACTCTTATGTCTGAAGGAATACTTCCTGACATGCTTGTTTGTCGGTCCACAGAAACCATCCCGGATGAGCTTAAAGAAAAATTAGCACTCTTCTGCAATGTCAGAAAAAAAGCTGTTATTTCTCTTCCTGATGCGAAAAACAGTATTTATGAAATTCCTCTAAAATTACAACAAGAAAAAGTTTTAGAAATTATCGAAGAACGTCTCAAGCTCCCTCTCAAGAAAGCTAATCTTTCAAAATGGCAAGAAATTGTCAAAAATATAGAAGAATCCACAGATATAGTGGACATAGCCTTTGTGGGTAAATATCTTCAATTAAGCGATGCTTACAAATCCGTCTTAGAAGCTTTTGTTCATGCAGGAACACAGCAAAAACATAAAATAAATTTAATCAACATAGATCCCGAGCTCTTAGAAAATAATGATCCTGAAGTCTTAGAAAATCTTAAAAAAGCACATGGTATTTTTGTTCCAGGGGGATTTGGTACAAGAGGTGTTGACGGAAAAATTACTACTTTAAACTATGGGCGTATTAATAAAATACCCACTTTTGGCATTTGCCTTGGACTACAATGTATGGTTATCGAGTATGCTCGTAATGTCCTCAAGATTAAGGCGGATTCTGTTGAATTCAATCCTTCCGCAGAACATCTCGTTATAGAAATGCTCACCAATCTCAAAAATATCAAAGATTTTGGGGGTACAATGAGACTAGGTGCCTACGATAGTGAATTTGTTGCTGATTCTAAAATTGCTACTATTTATGGTACGACGAAAGTCAGCGAACGCCATAGACACCGATTTGAAGTAAATCCTATGTACACAGATGATTTAGAAAAAGCAGGATTGATTATTTCGGGACGGGGTCCTTCTGGATTGGTAGAATCCGTAGAAATTCAAGATCACCCTTGGTATCTAGGGGTACAATATCACCCTGAATTTTTATCATCTCCTCTAAAAGCGCACCCTCTTTTCAACTCTTTTGTCGAAGCATCTATTAAAAACAAAAATAAAATATAAGTTGGTACCATGAAAGCCTTATTATTAGCTGGGGGTAAAGGCACACGTTTGTGGCCTATCTCTAAAGCAAATACTCCCAAACAAACTCTATCTCCCTTTGGGGAAGATAAAAATCTTCTACAAATAACCATAGAAAGAACCTTGAATATAGGATTTAATCCTAAAGATATCTATCTTGTAACAGCTAAAAATCAAGAAAATCTTATGCATCCTCTATGGAAACCTTACCAATTAGGTCCTGTTATAGCAGAACCTGTCGCTAAAAATACAGCGGCAGCTATTCTCCTAGCTACTAAAAAATTAATGGAAGAAGGGACAGATCCTGGAGAAGCTATTTATGTGTTTCCTACTGACCACTATATTATGGACTTTGAGCCCAATCTTTTAGTAGATCTTCACGATATAATTCTCTGTTTTCGTATTGTCCCAACAAGGGCAGAAACAGGCTACGGATATATTCAGGCCCACACAGGGGGAGACATTAGAAAAGTACGTTCCTTCACCGAAAAACCAGATGGAGCTTTGGCGACAGAATGGTTACAATCTTGGCTAGAAAATCCCGAAGGAATACAGGAAGAAAAATATTTTTGGAATGCAGGGATCTACGCCTTTAGTCTCCACTCTTTGGGATCAGCCTTAAAAAAAATCGATTATGATTTATACCAAACATGGATGACATTGTCCTATGATGAACTTGTTAATAGTTATGAAAAATTACCCACTTTACCTATAGATAAGCTTATCGCCGAACAAGCTTATAACCTACATTGCACCCCTCTTAAGGCAAGTACTTGGAGAGATATTGGATCATGGCAATCTATCTATGAAGCGTTGAGTGAAAATCCTGGAGAAAATATTCATCTAGGAAAAGGGTTGCTAATTACTACAGAAGGGACATCTTCTTGTTTTGTCTCCAGTGATAAAGAATACAATATCGCCTGTGCTGGAGTAGAGGATTTGGCTATAGTTATAGATGGAAATAACATTCTTATCACCAATAAAAAAGATCCAGAAGCAATGCAACATCTTATTAATAAGCTCAATACTCAATATAGAAACCTTATTTAATGATTATCTTGGGCTTTTGTTTAGTATTTACTCTTGTATTGGCACTTATCGTTCTTTCTCTTACTAAAAAGAAAATACCCAAAGATATTTTAGCACTATATCAAAAAACAATGCTTTATATTTCTATAAATCTAGATCTTGATGAAAGTATTTTGTTTATAGATATAACAAGAAAACTAAATATGAGCCTCATAGAATACACTAAAGACCTAAATCCCACTCACCCTCTAAAAAAGGTCACTCATGAATTATTAGGATTAATCTTAAAAACCCCTAGAATGAATGAAAGCTCCGAAAAAGAGGATATTATGGAAGCCATTAAGCAAATAAGTGCTATTAACGAAACCGCTGAAGAGCTCCAAGAGTTCTTTAAGGATCATAAAAAAGTATTAGAACAATATCTTAAATAAAAAAACCCCTGCATTCAAGTAGGGGTTTTTATCTTTGGCACTATTATTTTTTTGTATAGAGCGCTGGAGGCTGGAGCTTAGTGCCGTTTATACTGCTTATCATAAGTTGGTTGCCTAACAGCTCTCCCTCATAGACATTTTTCTTACTAGATACTTCATTTTTTACTTGAAGAAGTAAGACACCTTCTTGTACGTCTTCTTTCTCTCCGTTTATGTAAATTTCTTCGGTAAAAGCTCCATCATTTTTTTCATTAAAGCTTAGAACATGTTTTTTTAGAGAAGCTGTACCACTTACTTGATCCACGTCTTCCCAAACCCAAACCCCTTCAATAGAAGAAGATAACTCTGATGATGTACAAGATGTCACTAGTAGAGAAATTACCAAAAATAGCCCTAATTTCATAATATTCCCCTCACCAATCTTTGTTCTGTTTTATTCTCGGATAAAAATAAATCAAAACTTGAATCAAGGCGAGAATATTATTAGAGCAGATAGCTAGACAAAAAGAATCATTTTTGCTATAATAAAAAAATACTATAAAATAATTTTATAAGGACTGCTTTATGTCTCAAGAAACATCCCAAAATCCTAGTGACGAACGTAATATTCGTCTCCAAAAAGTAGAAGAATGGCAAAATAGAGGGCATGACCCTTTTACCCCTAGAGCTAATACCCCTAGAACAGTATTCTCCCAAGAAATCACAGAAACGTTTAAAAAAGACGGAGCAGCTGAGGGAACTCTCGCAGGGCGTATAATGCTTAAAAGAGATTTCGGTAAGGCGGCTTTTGCTACTATTAAAGACGAAGAAGGCAGTGTCCAAATATACTTCAAAAAAGATGTTCTTGGCGACGATATGTTTAACGATTATAAACTCCTTGATTTGGGAGATATCATTTCCGTTACAGGTAAAATGTTTTTAACCCAAAAAGGCGAGCCCACCTTAGAAGTCGCTACATTCCAAATTCTCACTAAAGCTGTTCGTCCCCTTCCTGAAAAATTTCACGGCTTAGAAGATATAGAAACAAGATATAGAAAAAGATATATAGATCTCATTACTAACGACCATGTTAAAGAAAGCTTTATTTTAAGATCTAAACTTACTTATACTATTCGAGACCATCTTGCTAAAAAAGGATTTCTAGAAGTAGAAACCCCAATGTTACACCCTATTCCGGGAGGTGCTGCTGCTCGTCCTTTCATTACACATCATAATGCCCTTAACACAGAGCTATACCTTAGAATCGCCCCCGAATTATACCTTAAAAGGTTAGTAGTGGGAGGAATGCACAAGGTTTTCGAAATCAATAGAAACTTCCGTAACGAAGGGGTAGATGCTACCCACAATCCAGAGTTCACTATGTTGGAGCTTTATGAAGCTTATTCTGATTGTAGAGGAATGATAGACCTTTTTTATGATGCTATTAAAGCCTGTGCTTTAGAAATTAAAGGTACCACTAAAATAAGCTACCAAGGCGTAGAAGCTGATTTAGGACAATGGAAAGAAATTTCCTATTCTGATGCCCTTAGAGAAAAAGGTGTAGACCCAGATAAAATCACCACGAGAGGACAGGCCTTACAATTAGCCGAAAAATATGATATTGATGTTACTAAAGACATGGGTATATGGGGAATTCTAGCAGAAGTTTTTGACCTCCTCGTTGCGGATCATATTATAGCACCTACTGTCGTATTTGATTATCCTTCCGAAATTTCCCCTCTCTCTAAAAGAAAACCCGAAAATCCTGATTTAGCAGAACGTTTCGAAGCTTATGCTTTTGGAATGGAAATATGTAATGGATTCTCCGAGCTAAATAACCCCATCACTCAAAGACAAGTTTTTGAAGACCAAGTAAAAAGAAAAGATAATGGTGATGATGAGGCTATGGGCTTCGATGCTGACTACATCGAAGCACTAGAACAAGGTCTTCCCCCCACGGGAGGTATTGGTATTGGTATTGATAGAATGACAATGATTTTTATCGATTCTCCTGTTATTCGTGATGTGATTCTTTTCCCCACGATGAAACCTAGAGACCAAAAAAACACCCCTAAAGAAGAAAAAGATTCTGAATAAATCTTCTA
>CAMQVI010000022.1 GCA_947038195.1 uncultured Brevinema sp. | reverse complement strand
ATATAGTACCTTAATTGTGTATTTTTGTCAATTTTTCACTAAAACAATATTAAAATAGTATCAAAATAAACACCTTGATTTTATATTAATAAAGGACTATCAATGGTGGGGATCATTATAATATATTATATATAATAGGAAACCCCTATTTAAGCTAGTACTTTACTAGGCGAGTATAGGCTAGGCTCACATACGTTCGCTAATATTTTCGGGTAGGGGCAACTCCTAAGGGGTATACTACACACTGGTTGTATACCGAAAGAGGACAAATCTATATAGATTTGTCCTCTTTCATTTTTTTTATTGAATCTTTATTGTAATTGGTATAAGAATTGTTTTATAGAGTACGGATAATTTTTTCCGCTTCTCTTAGTGGTTTATGGAAGAGTTTATCTATGGAATCATATTTTAGCCATTCCTTAGGCTCTATGTACATTCCTTGAACAAAAATAGATAAATGAAGGTGATCTCCTGTAGATTGTCCTGTTGTCCCACTGATAGAAATTTGAGTACCAGCTTTTATTTTTTGTCCTTTTTTAACGAGGATTTCTTTATTGTGGGCGTACATGGAATATACGTGCATACCATGATCTAATACCACCGTTTTTCCATTCCCTCCATACCAATCTCCATGCACTACTGTTCCGTCTAAAAGGGCGTAAATAGGAGTATTTGGATAAGAAGCATAATCATGACCTCTATGGACAGATTGACGTACTACCTTGTTTTGGTAATAATAGCGTCTTTTATCTCCGTAGTAGGCTGTGGTAATAGCATTACTCATAGGCATAGAGGGTTGAGAGAAAAACTCAGGGCTTTTAATGATTTTTTTGGTACTTTCATCAAAACTAGTTCTTGTTTCTACCCAACGATTAAAAGTAACTTGTTTAGCTAATTGGGCGTTAATAGCATTAATGTCCCCTTCTAGCTTTTTAGCATCTTTGGCGTCTAGGACTAATTCTTTGGCTTTTTGGGCAGCATAGTCTGGTGGGAGGGTGATCACTCTTTGTCTGTAAGAACGATTGAGAGGATTTGTATCGAGAGGAATTTCAGTATGATTTCCAGCAGAATCTATAGCAAGAATATATTTTTCCCCCCAATCTTTAGAATAATCAGAGTACCAAGGAAACAAAATAGAATAAAAACCATCTTTTTTGAAAATTCTAGGGTAAAAAGGGATCCCTCTTTCATCCATAACAGCTAGAAAACTCAAGTCTTCTTTTTTTTCACTTTGGACAACTACTAACCCAGCTCCACCGTGGGTAACAGTATCAGAAATAGATAGCATCTCTAAGAGGGGGGAATTAGTATTAATAGTAATTTTTGTTTTAGAGGTGTTAAAAGGCCATTTTTTTTGAGTGTTGACTATTTGAAGGGTTAGCTCTGTGGTGTTGCTTAATAAAGATAGGTCGTGGACAGAAAAAATATAGTGGTCTTTATTTTCGAAATCTTTAGATATCTTTTTAGTGAGGTCTATCGTAAGATTGTTTTTAAGGATAGATAGTTGGTATTTTTCGCCGTTTTCTATATCTACCGCCAAAGGAGTTTGTGCATTCCACTCAAAGGAGGGGACTTTACCCCTGCTATTAATATCAAGAGGAGTATATATAGTAAAACTTAGAATAGGGGTGCTAAAAAATAGTGAAACCAGAAAAAAATAAATCATGAACTCTCCATAAAATAAAAGCTATAATTAGTATACATAATTATAGCTTTATAAAAAATAACAATATAGATGCTTAAAACAAGTCTATTCTACTGAAGCATCTCTAACAGCAAATTGGGTAGTAAATGAAGAATTCCAGTTAATATTTTGTGTTTGAAAGGTATTAACTTGCCAAGCATATGGAGACTCTTGTTCACTAATAAGACGTTGTTTAGATGCATCGGGACTTCTGAAAGAAAGGGTAGCCAAAGAATCGTCACCTTTTTCTATCCCATGATAAGTATAAATCTTTTTATTATTCTCTTTATCTAACATAGAAGCAATATAAACAGCCCTAGTAGGACTAACCGCCTCATGGACACTAAACTTCATGTCTCCCATGTCGAATGCCCCTTTACTGTTCACTTCTAGAGAGTCTCCATTGTGTAAAGTATAGGTACCTGCTATTTCTTTGGAAAATTCGGCATTATAAGGATTTATAATCTTTTCTGGGGATTTTTTCTTATATAATATGGTAGACACTTCTTGGCTAGTAGTAGATTGGCAAGCACTTAAGAGAACAAGAGACATAAAAATAGTGGACAAACCTTTTAATTGATTTTTCATAGTAGCTCCTCCGTAAATAGGATATATATTATTATACACTAAATTATCAAATAATCCAATACTTTTCATATTTTTTTTAATATAATTAGTATGGTTGATAATATTTTATCGGAAAAAACATCTTATATCTAAAATTAATAAAATTCTATTGATTAATTAAGGACAATGTGTTATAATAATAACAATTAAGGGTGATTAGCTCAGTTGGTTAGAGCACCTGCTCGACATGCAGGGGGTCAATGGTTCGAATCCGTTATCGCCCAATTAAAACTCTCTCATTTCAAGAGGGAGTTTTTTATTTTTCTTTTATGCCCATATAAAGAAAAAAGTATTAATAATAGTTATTATTTTTGACTAGGAAAAATAAATGCCACAAAAAAGACATCAGTATTTCATGGATCATGCTGTTCTCACATCTTCTGCTTCTAAATGTACCTATTTTCAAGTAGGTGCCGTAATAGTAAAAGACGATAGGATTATTTCCCATGGCTATAATGGAACACCTAGTGGATTCCCAGAAGATTGTCCAGATCATTTTTGTGGAGACCCTAAAGAGAGAGAAGCCCACCACTTGTTTTCTGAGAATACTACTATTCATGCAGAAATGAATGCTCTTTTGTGGGCGGCACGGACTGGAATAGCTGTAGATGGTGCTACTGTCTATGTAAACCTTCAACCTTGCCATAATTGTATTAAAGCCTTGGTCGCTGCGGGTATAAAAAAAATTATCTATAAAGATAGCTACGATAAATCCAATCCTTACTCTAAAGAATTTTGTGAAAAGGCTGGGCTTATATTAGTTTCTCTTGACCAATTAGAGGCAAAATAATGGAAATTATAGTCCCAAAAAGCTCTGGATTTTGTCCAGGAGTTAAAAGAGCCGAAGATGGTGTTTTTCAATTAAAAGAAAAAACGCCCAAGGTTAATCTTCATGGTCCCCTTATTCATAACCAAATATACACCTCCATGCTCGAATCAAAAGGCATAGAAACAGTAGACACAGAGAGTCTCCCCGAAGGAGAAACCTTAGTGATAAGGACTCATGGGATTTCTATGCAAGAAGAAAAAAAACTAGCTCAAAAATTTGTCTTAAAAGATTTGACTTGCCCTATAGTTAAAAGAGTACAAAAACATATAGAAAAAGCTGCTCATGAAGAGTCTTTTGTGATTATTTCTGGAAAAGAAGGTCATGCGGAAGTCCAAGGGCTTGTGAGTTACGCTAAAGATCACATTGTTATAGAGACAGAAAACGAGTTAGAAAAATTTCTAAAAGATTATAAAAATATTATTCCTGAAAATTATAAACAAATATTCATTCTCTCCCAAACCACTCATTCTCGCATTTTTTTTGAACATATCTGTGATGCCATAAAAAATACTATTACGCATATTCCTGTTGTGATTAAAGATACGATTTGTGCTGTTACGGAAAATAAAGAGAAAGAATCTTTAGAATTGCAAAAAACAGTAGATTGGACGATAGTTATAGGGGATCCCCATAGCTCTAATTCCAAAAAACTCTATACTATTCTAAAGAAGGCTTCAGAAAACACATTATTTACTAAAAATTTAGTCGATCTTCAAGAAATAAAAGATGATTGGGTAAATACTAATAAAGTATTAGTCGTTTCTTCAGCGTCTACACCCCTTTTTATAGAACAAGAAATTGTTGCTTATTTGAAAAATATATAATATAGGTGTTCCTCGTTTATAAAACACAAAAAACATATGAGGTATATGATGACTCTACAAGACTATATCAACATCAAAAAAAAAGATATCCTTCAAGAAATTCAAAAACAATGTCAAGACCTAGCATTATATGACATGCCCAATGCGCCCAAAATAGCAGAATTACTCTATGAGTATAGTTCTCGAGGGAAATTACTAAGAGGTGTTTTTGTTTGCTTAGGGGCAGAGTCTTTTGGAGACGAAGAAAATACGCATATTTTAAAAGTTGCTGCTGCTTTAGAATTAGCCCAATCGGCTCTCTTGATTCATGATGATATCATGGATGGTGATGATTTTAGAAGGAATAAACCTTCTCTTCATAAATTATTTGAAAAAGATTTTTCAGGTGAAAAAGCGACTAAGACAGGGGAGTCCCTAGCTATTTGTACAGGAGATATTGCAATTTTCCACCTTTTTGGGTATTTAAGTGAGTCTCCTGCTTTAGTAAAATTATTTTCTCAGTTACTTAGTAAAACAGCCCTTGGACAAGCCTATGAGATAAGCTATGCTCACCATAATGAAGAAATATCTAAAGAAGATATCCTTCTCATTATAAAAAATAAAACCACTAATTATACTTTCACTTTACCTTTTATGGCAGGAGCTATTTTAAGTGGACTGGATAGCACAAGGGAATTAGACTATTTAAAAGAGTTCTGTCAGTATGCTGGATATATTTTTCAGATTAAGGACGATGAGTTGAATTTTCTTGAAGAAGGGAGTATTGGAAAGAGTGCTGGGGGGGATATTAGAGAAAATAAAAAAACCCTTTGTCGCTACGAATTATTACAAAAATGTCCCGAAGCGATTAAATATTTTGGAAAAGACGGAAGCATAGAAGAAGTGCGTACTCTTTATAAAGATTCTGGGGTTAAAGAGCATATCGCTGATCTTATCAGGGAATATTCTTTAGAAGCAGAAAAAAGAATCAATTTATTAATTATCAAAGAGTCGCATAAAAATTTATGGCTAGAATTAATAAGCTATTTAAATATAAGAGTATATTAAAAAATGCCTAGTTATTATAACTAGGCATTTTGCTTATTCATTATTCGTCGTCAAAATCATCTAAGTCAAACCAATCATCGTCGGCATCCTCTTCCTCTTTTTCCTCTTCTCCGTCCCAGTCATCCTCTTCATCATCATCCCAAGGGTCTGCTAAAAGCTTTTCCATTATTAGGGTGCCTTCATTTAATATGTTGTGCCTTTCTTCTTTTTCTAAAACTTCTTTTAAAGACATAGAATTCCTCCCATGGTTTTATTGTAAATTATTTATTAAATAATGTTATATATTATCTAGCAGATTGCTTTCCTTGTCAAGGTTTTTTATATTAAATCTAATAAAAAAAATGATTTTTACCAAAAATTAAAAAAAAGAATAAAAAACACGGGATTTCCTTGATTTTTTTGCTCATATAGTGTAAAATTATAAAGATTTGTGAAGGAGGTGATGCTTAATCACTAGGAATTCCTTTATAGATGAAAGGGGGAAAAATGTCTGATTGTATTTTTTGCCGTATTATCAATAATGAAATTCCATCAAATAAGGTATACGAAGATGAGCATGTAGTAGCTTTTAAGGATATAGACCCTTTGGCTGCTGTTCATATTGTAGTAGTACCTAAAACATGTTGTTTACATTTTCACAAGACAGAGGACAACATACTAGCTCATATAATG
The DNA here is from genome assembly GCA_947038195.1 of uncultured Brevinema sp. Classification (GTDB taxonomy): domain Bacteria; phylum Spirochaetota; class Brevinematia; order Brevinematales; family Brevinemataceae; genus Brevinema_A. The sequence continues at coordinate 19,123 of CAMQVI010000022.1, read as the reverse complement.
AGTGCAATCAAAAAAATAGTCGTAGAACAAGATCTAGTGGATAAAGGCTATAGACTCGTCAATAATAATGGAATAGATGGTGGACAAACAGTCGATCATGTGCACTTCCATATTTTAGGCGGAGAAAAACTAGGTTCTAATCTAACGGGTTAAACAGGAGATTCAATGTTATTAGTAGAAGTACGTGAAGGCGAAACAGCAGAAAGTGCTATAAAAAGATTTAAGAAAGAAGTTGAAAAAGACGGTATCTTAACTGCAGAAAAAAAACACCGTTTTTACGAAAAACCTTCCGAAACTCGTAAACGAAAAAAAGCCGTTGTACAACGTAAAATCGAGAAAAAAGTTCGTAAAATGAAACAAATGGAACGTTACTCTTAAAATATCTAATAAAATAATATAAAGCCTCCTTGTGATTAAGGGGGCTTTATTTGTGGAGAGCTTATGAATTTTTATAAAATGAATGGTCTAGGAAATGATTATATTTTTTTTAATGCTTTAGATAATGCTAGTTTAACAGAATATATTATTCCCTATATTCCTCACCTCTCTGATAGAAACTTTGGAATAGGGGGAGATGGGGTTATTACAATAGAGCCGTCTTCTTTGGCAGATTGCCGAATGCGGATGTTTAATATAGACAGTAGCGAAGGCATGATGTGTGGTAATGGTATTAGAGAGCTAGCCAAATTAGTTTGGGAGAAAGATTGGATCAAAAAAAATCCCCTTTTAGTGGAGACTGGTAATGGTGTACTTTCTATTTCTATGGATATAAAAGATGACAAGATGCTTATGGCTACGGTAGATATGGGAAGTATGAATTATAAGCCTATAGATTTACCGTTTAACTCTCCTGATGGTGCTAAAGAAAAAGGAATATACACATTTACTCGTTTTCACAAGGAGCAAAATTTTCTCTTTTATACAGGAATGATAGGCTCTAAACACACTACCTGTTTTATAGAACAAGATGTAAAAACCTTTGAGTTTTGTTCTTTAGGGCAATCTATAGAAAAAGATAAAGTATTGTTCCCAGAGGGAGTAAATGTAGAATTTGTTAATATTATATCCCCAAAAAAAGTCCTTATGCGTGTATGGGAAAGAGGTTCAGGACATACCTTAGCCTGTGGAACAGGAGCTACTTTTGTAGTTGGGTTAGGAATGGACTTAGGGTATTTAGATAAAGATGCTGAAGTAGAAGTTATTTTAGAAAGAGGTAGTCTTTTTATTTCTAAAAAAGATAATATGATGATTATGAAAGGCCCAGCCGATCTTGTATATGAAGGAAAAATAGATTTCAATCAATTTAATTACTAAAGAAAAAACGGAGATGTGGAATCTCCGTTTTTTTATTAATATTTATTTTGTTGGAGAATTCCTTGTTTCCCCTTATGTTGCTTAGAGAAACTTTCTTTTTCGGCTTCTTGGGACTAACATCCCCTAAAGATTATCGATATCACTAGGGGAAATGCCTTGAGAAGGCGTTTCTCCTCTTGTTCTGATTGATCTTGAGGGTCTTGGTTTTGTTGACCTTTATTAATATTTATTTTGTTGGAGAATTCCTTGTTTTCCCTTATGTTGCTTAGAGAAACTCTCTTTTTCGGCTTCTTGAGCAATTCCTAAAAGATTATCAATATCACTAGGAGAAATACTTTGAGAAGGTGTTTGATCTTCTTGTTCTGATTGATCTTGAGGGTTTTGGTTTTGTTGAGCTTGATTTTCTTGGTTTTCTTTATTATTTTCTTGATTGTTTTCACCCTCTTGTGGGTCTTGATTTTGCTGGTCTTTGTTTCCTGGATTTTCTTGATTCTCTTGATCTTCTGAGTCTTGCTTAGATTGATTCTGTTGCTGTTGTTGTTGTTGCAAAGCGCGAGTGTATAAATAATTCGTTAAAGATTTTTGATAAATACGAGAGTCTACAGGATTGTCTAGCATTGCTTTTTTATAAAGTTCTAAAGCTCCCTCAAAATCCTCCCCTTGTAATTTGGCATTACCAGCATTATAGATGGATTGTTGAGCAATGGCTTTATTTTCGTGATTGGTAAGAGCGAGAAAAGATTTCTCCGCTCTGTCACTTCTTTCTAGCTTGTAGAGAGTAGCCCCTTCTCCAAATTTAGATTTAAGGTTGTCTGGTTTTTTGGCTAAACTTCGTTGAAAAAATCTCAAGGCTGTAGAATATTCACCACCTTGATAGGCTTGATAAGCTTTTCTATCTGTTGTTAACCCATATACGTTACCTTGTAGTAATAATAAAAGTAATAGGGATAATTTGATCCACTTTTTTTCTGGTAAAAAGAGATAAATCAATAATGCTAATAAGGCTATCATGATAAATATACGAAATTTAGGCTCTAAAAAACTTTGGGTATTCGTCCCAAAAGGGCTTTTTTCTATAGTATCAATTTGAGCAGTTATTTTTTCCATAGAGGCTCTAGTCCCTTCATAATAAAAGCCACTAGTATCTTGAGCTAGGCTTTTGAGGTAAGTAAGGTCAGCTTTACTAATAATTTGTTTACCGAGAAGGTCTGTCATGGGGATAATTTGCCCACTATTTCCATCAATGACAGGAACAGTACCTCCTGTTTCTGTGCCCAAACCTATAATAAAGGTACTAATACCTCTTTCTTTGATTTTATCTATGGAGGTTTTGATGTTTCCGTCTAAATTCTCTCCATCGCTGAATAAAATAATAGCTTTATGGGTAAGAGTATCTTCAGCAAAGTTTTTCAAAGCTTCGTCTAAAGCTTTCCCTATATCTGTGCTTTGGGAGCCTATCATATCAGAAGATAATTCTTGTACAAAAAGATTAACGCTATCAATATCACTTGTAAGTGGTAATAAACGGATAGCATCGGCAGCAAAGGCAACCAAGCCTATACGATTTCCTGCGAGGGAATCAATGAGCTGTTCTCCAAGGTTTTTAGCTAAGCTTAGACGGTTAACAGGAACGTCTGCTACGTCCATACTACGAGAAATATCGTACACCAAGACCATGTCCATACCTTCTAATTCTATATCAGAAGATAAAGAACTTCCTCTTGGGTCTAATAAAGATAAGCCTATCATAATAGTCGCAAGAATAAGGCAAACTGTTTTAGTAGTTTTCACTCCTTTGATATTGTCCCGAGAGAATAGTTTCTCTTGTTCTTTAGAAAAGAAAAATTGACGTAATTTTTTTTGTTTAATAATAGTAAAGAAAATAATACCTATAAGAGCAAGTATAATGCTAATAATATAAGGGGCCTGTGCAATATTTACAAATAACATAAAAAGTCCTTTTTAAGAATTTTGATTTTTATAATGATTATGAACAATATTTTTTTGTGCTTTTTTAAAAATAAAGAAATATATTAATACTATAATTCCTGCTATTATAATACAACTAATTACTAAAAATAATAGTGAAGAAAAATCAACACTTAAAGTCATAAATTTAGGAACAAGATTTTCCATCTCTAAAAATTCAGGGATTTTTCTTGGGTATATAAGGAATATCAATTTTGTAATCCAAGAAAAGAAAATTCCCATAATAATACTCCCCAAACAGATGAAAGAATAGCTTTTACTGAGTTGATAGGGGATTCCCGAACGATGATAAATAATTAGAGCCTGTTTATCTCTTATAGAGTAATATAAAAAGATAAACATAATCAAGAACATAAACCACAAAATAAAAAGAATTGTATAAATAAATGCACTTGTTAACGTTAAATTAGCTAGAATATTCCATGATTTTAAAACCCCAGACCCTTTTACAAGAGTTAGTTGCTCATTAGTATAATTTTTAAGATATTTTTCCCCGCTGTTAACTTGTAGTTTCGTAATATGATAAGGGCTAATATTTAAAATCTTAGCTAAAGTAGCTTGATTGATAAAAATACTATTATTAAAATCGCCATAAGGGATATCGATAGAATCTTGTATAATGAGTTGTGTATTTTTACCTTCTATGGATAGACCTAGTATTGGAGCATTATTAAAGTAAGAAGCTATATTGGCACCTACGAGGACTTGGTTAGAGGCGAGAGCTGGTAGTATTTTATTGTAGAAACTATAAGGAATTCCTGTCAAGGATTTTACAGAAACATCTTTTTTTAGCGTAGACTCTATGTTTGATACAGTAAGAGAGGTAGACGCCACGCCATAACGCTCTAAGCTAGCTATATAGGAGATATCTTGTTCTTGTAAAATAAGCAATAAGTCAGGGTCTACAGAAAAAATAGGAGGAGCTAAGTCTAAAAATTTATAATCGAGGTAGTTTTTATCAAAAAGATTGTAAGAACCATAAAAGCTTTTTGTCCAAAAATTTTCTCTACTTTTTAAGGCAAAACTATCAATTAGGTAAGAATGCACCATGAGGGAAGAGCATAGTAATACAAGAATCATAGCGAAGCTAGTATAGCTACTTCTTTTTTTTGGGTCAAGAAAATTGGGGAGCAAAGAATAGATAAACATAAGAAATGCCCCACTAATAAAACCAAGGGAAATTCCTAAGGGTATACATTGTATTAAAGAATATAAAGGTAGAGAGGGATGAAAAACATAGGGAATGGGTAAAGAATAATTTTGAAAAATCCCTGTAGGAGAGGTGAAAAGGTGAGAATTAAAAGGGAACTTCATCATCAAAAATAAAATTAAAAATCCCAAGCCTCCTATGCTCATGATAATTAGATTTTTCAGAATTTCCCCTAATATTTTTCCATATGGTTTTAGGGGAGGAATAATTCCCGTTCTATTAGTATACATATCAAGGTCGTTTTGGGTACAAAAATAAGAAAAATAAGCAATAAAGAAAAATAATAAACCAAAAATAGCATAAATGAGATAAGCCCATCTTTGGATGTTTTTTGTCATAAGAGATAGCATTTTATAAGGGTAGGTGAGGAGGTCATCTTCTCGGGCTTGTGTATGACCACTAATAAGAGGCTCAAGAGTTTTCATATTAAGATGGATAAAAGGGGTGGCGGCAAATCTCACATGATACTGTTGGAAAGAATTACTTATAATAGATTGGGCTGTTTGTTCATTTATAAAAGCCCCATAATTGTTATAAAAACGATAGGGAGATTCAAAAATATACCCTATTTTCATATTGGTCAAGGTGGTTTTAAACTGGGGAAAACTAATAGGGAAAGGGTCGCCAAGGGAAAGATTTAATTTTTGTGCTAAGTCCTTCCCTATAAAAATCGTGTCGATAGGGATACTGGGATAATCTTTATTAGCAAACATAAAATTATCAAAAACCTGACTATCACCATCTTGTATAATGGTTAGTTGTAAAGCTTGATTTGTTGTATTGTTACTATAAATAACAGGCACAACACTGCGTTTTGTGAAAGCTCTTACATAGGGTTGATCTTTTTTTAAGTCCAAAGGAGAATCATTAGTGTTCCACCAAGACTCTAAAGAAGAGGATGTGTTTTTATTGTAGTTAGGGGATTTGATAGAGAGGTGGGAGTTGTAATTTCTGATGATATTTTTTTTGATTTCAAAAGATGCCCCTTCTACTAGAGATAAAGCTATAAAAACAAAGGCTAAGATCAAAGAAGATAAGAGCCATAGAGATAGATTTTGTAGGAGAGGTGTTTTTAGTAATTTTTTGGGTATTTTAAGCTTTAAAGGGCGCATAGTTTTAAGAAATTTCCGTTTTAAGAATTTTACCATTTTTCATATAGAATATTTTTTGGGCTTTTTTCAAGTGACTAGGGTCGTAGGTAGAAAAAACCAGTGCCCCACCAAATTCTCGAGCTAGTGTTGTGATAAGGGTTAGATAAGAATTGGCTTCATCGGAATGTAATTGCTTACAAGGGTCATCAGCTATCACTAATAAAGGTTTTTTAATGAACGCTCTTGCTGCGGATATGTACATTCTTTCGTAATATTGGAGAGTGGATAGGGGGCTATCAATTTTTAGCATAAGACCTATTAAATCTAAAACGTCTATCATGCGATTTTTTTGTTCTTTATAAGAAACAGATAGGGCTGTTAGAGGCATACTAAGACATTCTCTTACCGTCATTTGTTCAATAAATTCAGGTTCAAAGCCTATAAATCCCATGTATTGACGTCTCATATTAGCCAATCCAGATTCAGCGAGGTTGACTACTTGGACACCATTAAAGAGATACTCACCCTCACGTACCACCTCTATACACCCTAGTGCTCTTAACAAAGCTGTTTTTCCAGCCCCAGATGTCCCCACAAGAGCTACTATCTCATTCTCTGCGATAGTAAGATCTATATCTTGTAATAATGTTCTGTCGAAAGAACCATCAGGGATTTTTTTATTGAGATTTTTAATTTGAACGAGCATCTTGCCTCCTCCCTATTATAGTACGTTAATTTAAAATAGATAGAATCTTAGGGAACACACAATAATTGTCGATAAAAAACAGGATTCATCTTATGTTTATTATATGATGAAATAAAGAATTTGTCTATAATTTAGAGTAAAATTATGAGGATATTATATGAAAGTTTTATGGATGCGAATAAAAATGTTTTTTACAGCGAAAAGCACACTAGATTTTATCAAAGCCTTATTCATTTCTTTCCCTATTGTTTTAGTAGGAATGTATTTTCTCATCCTAGAGGTAGGAAAGAATAATAGTAATAAAAAAAGAGAGGAAAGTTTTGCAGAGATTCTTGAGCTTACCAAAATGCCTCGTACCACCAATGATTTCACGACCTATGATAATACCAGCCCTAATAGTAGGGATGTGGCAAATGATGAAGAGGCTCATTTTTGGCAAGGATCTGCCTTAGAGTATCGCTTTACTGTTCCCAAACAGGGAAATCCTAATAAGTAATAATAGTTTCCCCTTCACTAAGATAACGATAAAAATCTAATATTTCAGCTAAAATCCATAGTTGATGAGAATTCATCGACCATTTCTGTTCCCCACTTTTTCCATGTAAGGTAAGATAAACTCTGCTTTGTTGTGTAAATATGGGAGAGTTTGGATCTATTCCCATATAGGTGCTTTCCTTATATTCTAAAGGAATATCTCTAGAGGGATTTTTTTTTATTTCTTTCTTTTGTAAGATATAAAAATTTTTTAAGTCTTGTATTTTATGAGTGCTGGGCACAGTAGGGATTCTATATTGTTCTAGTGCTGCTAATCTTTTATCGGCTTCTTGTGGTTCCCATGCTTCTACCGGCAACTCTTCTGTATCTAAAAGAACTAATTGTAGATCATGTATATCCTCAGGGAATAAATACATATATGCTAACTCTTTAGTTTTTGATAAAGTACCAACGGAAGAATTTATACTATTAGTGGCGTAGGCTGTCTGTTTGTGGAGTAATGGGATAGTTATACTGTGACGCATTGAAGAAATTGTTAAAAAATTAGGGTGTACTAATTGATCTTGCCCCAAAGGGCTAATAGTGGGACGAAAAGCCATCCATATTTGAAATTTTAGTTCTCCGCTGAGAACATTTCGAGATATAGAAGGGCTGAGGCTTAATAATCCTGTATTAGTTTCTTGAGCTACGACAGGGATTGTTTCATAATAAACGCTATTATCTTTTTGGCTGTAAAATTCGAATTGAGTGGTTTGAATAGGATATTCAAGTGTAACAAGTTTTTCAGGAGCTTTACTCATACTGTAGGACACTTGTGGAATATAAAGCAATAAAAAAAGTATAGCCTTTAACATATTAACCTCTAAAGATAGTTTTCTATTTTATCGGTTATAAATAGTCATGTTCTGTATGCTTTCAGCCGTTTTTTCTCCATCGATTTGTTTAATCACTTCTAGCGCTAGAAGGTGGGCAGTCCCTGCTCCTTGGCTGGTAATAAATGGGAGGTCTATAACAACAGATTCATCTACCCACACAGGGATATCACTTTTCCTACTTGGATAGCAGGTAGCTTTTTTATTGATAAGCCATGGAGCTAGGATGGTGGGAGCGGCACAAATTGCTACGATGAGCTTGTTTTTATGGATAAATTCTTCTATGAGTTTCATGGCAAAAACGGAATCGTTGATAAATTTATGCCCAGCACCACCAGGAATAAATATTATATCAAAATCATCACTAGAACAATTTTCTAAAAGACAGTCTGCCTTAATTTCTAATCCCTGTTGCCCGACTATGGGCAGTTGATTGCTAATAGATGCTAGACAGACTTCATATCCTGCACGTCTCCACAGGTCTAAAGGAGTTACCAACTCTATTTCTTCAAATTGAGCTGCCCCTAATATTAAAATGCGCGTACTCATTTTATCTCCTCTGTTTCAGGAGTGGTATTTGTAAGATTGGCTTGTTGATTAGAAAGAGCTTCTAGGGTAGCCTTACTTTTTTTGTGGGTATAAAAACCTATTTTAAAAGTAAAACCTACAGTGAAGCGATGAATGTTATTAGGACTTTGGGCAAGAACAGGAACAGAGCCACTGGGAGAGAAGAAATCCCAAGTCCACCCTAGGAAAGGTTCTAACACCATCCAAAAAGGAAGATTCTCCATATCTTTCACAAGAGGAGCTGTCCACCTATAGCCTATATAAATACCTACCCCGTATTGAAGAATGCTACTACGAGATAGAATAAGCTTACTGCTTTGGGTACGAAAGGGAATGTTATAAAGCCCTATTCTTATGGGGATACTGAGAAACAAACCCTGAAAGGTGTCTATTTTATTCATATAAAGCCGTGGTGCTATTTGGATTTCACCAAAAAAAACATCTCCAAAAGTAGATATTTCGTTTACTTGGCTATTAATACCACCAATTAATTGAAAATTAAAAGCCATTATTTTTGCGAAGCCCACCTCATAATCTATCCCAATGGCCCAAGGGCTATTAACTCCATTTTCAAAAAAAGAAGCTGTGGTGGGTAAAATCCCAGTTTGAGAAAAAGAAGGGCTGCCTAAGAAGATAAGAATTCCTAGTAGTAGTTTTTTACTCATAAATCTTACTCGTAGTAAAACACTTTACACTCTTTTGGTAATAGAGTGATGTGTTGAGGAGTATATTTGCCATAATTATCCAAGGTAGACAATATTTCTTTAGGCATATTTTTAATGCCAAAAAAAGCAGGAATATCAAGAGTATGAAATTTTTGTTCTTGAGTTGTTTTATTTATTATAAAACAGATTTTTTCAGAAGAAGGATACCATGATCTTTCAACAAGGACAACGTTATTTTTGTTTTCATGATCCTTAATAGCAATAGTTCCTTCGCTATTAAGGATGGGATATTCTTTTCTTAATTGATTGATTTTGGTGACAAAGGCAGAAAGGTCTATATTGATTTCTTCTTGATCGCTTGGGGATGTTTGTATAACATCTGTTTTTTTAAGCCACCCATACTCTGTTCCTGTAATAATCATCCATGAAGCGGATATGAGGCCTGTAAATCCCAATCGTTGTTTTAGGAATCCAATATCTCCTTGAGATTCTTGGGCGATACGTATAGTATCATGGGATTCAGCAAAACAGATGCTTTTAGCTGGAGTTAGGGCATTGTACTGATCTACAAACCAAGGAGCTTGAAAATCCCACCATTTTCCACTGTTAAACAGGAAGTCAAAACCAGCCTTACTTAAGTTTTTAGAGTCCTCAGGGCGACCACCAAGACTTTCGGCTAAAAATAGAGTCTTAGAATTAATATCTTTTGCTTTTTTTATGATAAAATTCCAAAAGTCTTGAGGGACTTGATAAGCGGCATCTGCTCTATACCCATCTACACCTAGGCTGGTATAAAAGCTTACAATACTAGCTAAATATTCCCACATATTTTGTCTATCAGGTGATTCGAAATGGTCAAATTGAGCCAGATCACCCCAAGATACCCATTGTCCGTCTTCCCATGCTCCAGGGCTAACGACTCTATTATTTTTATCTGAAACGTACCAGTCCTTATGTTCTGTTGTAAAAGGATGGTCTTTAGCGGAATGATTAACAACAAGATCCATAATTACTAGTAAATGGTGTTCATGGGCTGTATTGATGAGCTTTTGAAACTGTTCTATAGGGGACTGAGAGTCGCTTGTATCTACAAAAATAGGATTAATACAGAAATAGTCCTTAGGAGCGTATAAACTCCCAGAGAATCCTGTGTAATGGATGGGATTAATGTATACAGCATTGAAACCCATTTTTTGAATGTGCTTAAACTCTTTTGCCCAGTCTTTCATACTAGTATAATAACGGGGAAATAAATTATATAATGTTAAGGTATTTCTTTTCACGGCAAGAATCCTCCATAAATTCAATCTTAATTAAAAACAAGTATAACATAATTTAAAAGAATTTTCAAAGATAATCAAAAGTTCTTTTTTTTGCTCCTTTTTGCACAATAGCCTATAATGTAACGTGTTTTAACTAAAAAGGTGTGATATTGCTGTTTAAAAAATACTATTTTGTTGTTTTACTGATTGTTTATTTTCCTCATTTTGTCTATGCTCAATTAATTGATAATAGGGATTTGCCTCCTGAAGCTTTACGAATAAGACCCCCTTTTGAGCCTAGTGATAGATCTAAAGTTAGCACGAGAGATTCTAAAGTTTATATTATTTTAGATAATGCTGATGATATTAGCATTCAAGAATTTGACGATTCGGATACTTCTGAAACCACCATGTTAGGGAATGTAAGAGTTCGTTTTGACGGTTCTTTTTTAAGAGCAGAAAAAATGGTAATAACATCTAAAGATTCTGCAGTAATCAATGTTGGAGCTTATGGAAATGTAGAATTTACCATGAATGATACTAAATATTTAGCAGATAGTATAAACTATCAGCCCGATGCGGAAAGAGGGGTCATGAATAATGTCCGTTCCGTGATTTCAGGAGGGCTAGGGGGGGGGGGCGACACCCCTTGGTTTTATAGAGCAGAAAAAGTGACTATAGAGAGTCAGACACGTTTTGTACTTGATAAAGTATACTTATCTACCTCAGACACGAGATTTGACCATTTTTCTCTCAAAGTTAATAAAATGTGGTATTTGCAAGGAAAAGTCATCCTTGTTGTAGGGGTAGAATATTTAACAGGACAGGCAACTTTCTTCTGGCTACCAGCTTATTTTCAAATGGAAGGATCAGGTAATATTTACACTAGTTTTGGTAATGAAAGGCGTATAGGCTATTATTTTATTAATAACTATACCCTAAACACGAAAATTGGTTCTTTTGATATAGGTTTTGACTTCTATGAAAGACAAGGGCAATATTTCAAAGTAAACTATGAAGCCCCTGCTGTGGGTATAATACAACACTTTGAAATGGATGTTGATTTGGCTAATGATATAAGGTCTGTGAGAAATGGCGATATATTTTCTCAATGGGTGCAGCCACAGTTTAATGAGACTGGTGACCTGCAACGTATATCTCAGTTTGCTTGGCATTATAAGATAGACACCACTATAGGGGCTGATGGAATAAATTTGTCTTTTAATACAGAAAATTTAAATGACCCCTTCTTTCTACAAAAATATAGTTACCGCTCTCTTTTTGATGATAGTACTGCTATTGATTTCAATAAATTAGCATCTGTTGGATCGGACTCATGGTTTACCTATCAAGGAGATGGAAGCCCCCAGATGGAGTCTCTCAGTAGTGGTATTTCCTTAACAGTTGGAAACTTGAGTGTCTCAAGCGATTGGGAGTTGCAACGTATCACAAGACCAGAGGAATCTAATCAATTTCTTAATTCTTATTATGACTATGAATTAAAATCCTTAACCTTACCCACTCTTTCTTATAATTTTGGTTCTTTTGAAATAGCAAAATATAGCTATTCTACTAAATCCAAAGTTACAGTACTAAATTCTGATGGTAGCTCTAACAGTATGCATATTTCCCGATTAAAAGACTATGAGAAAAAGCTAGAAATGCGCTCTAATAGATCGATTAATAGGGAAGTTCTACTCCAAAATAACGGATCTTATAAGACTAATGTTAGCACTAATTGGGAACCTATCACGATTAAAAATATTATTACGAATGAATATAGGTGGGCTGATTTAACATTAACAGCACAAGCTGATGTATCTTACAGTGCCGAAAGAACCTTTGGGACGAATGAAGGCTCTCTTACGGCAGACACGAACTGGGTTACTATAGCGGATATTAATAGACACCAAGAGAAAGGAAGTATTAATTTTACAGCCAATCTTTTTGATGATTTATGGAATATCAATAATGGGGTTGATTTTATTTATAAAGAACAATGGTCTAGTTTTGATACAGATTATACCAACAACCAAAGAGAATCAGGGATGACCATAGACTATAAACTGGGGACAACCTTAGGTCCTGAAAAAGTTTGGAATAGTGATGATTGGAATAAAGTAGCAATAAATTTCAAAACCACAGTAAATTATTCTTACCCCCTTTACTCTCTTTTTAGAATACAAGAAGACTTTATTAAGGAAAGCCAATTTTCATGGCAAAATAGTATTAATTTTGAATTTATGCAATGGCAAAGGGAAACTCTGATAGGCTTAGAATTTAGTGCTGATTGGGATTTTCGAACAAGAATACCTACAGAAGACCAACAAATAAAACTAGGGGAAGACCCCGATGATATTTATCTTGAAAATCGTATCTATGATAGATTAACGGTGGGTGCTAAGCTACAACTATTTTGGTTTAATATAGGAGCAGAGTCTACCTTAGATATTTTAGAAACAGAAACTAATAACGATCCCAATGCATTAATACCTATTTTGGGAGACAATTTTACTAATAAATTTGTTAGTGGCTACCCTCAATTAGTAATAGAGTTTGCTCCTGATAGTAAATATTATTACCTCCCTAAACTTAGCTATAAATATAATTTATTTGAGAAATCTCGTATTGTTACGGTAACCAATGGTGGGGTGATAGAACCACAAACGATTAGAAAAGATAAGAGCTATAGTCTACAAATAGTATGGGATGTGCGATTAAAAAATTATCAAATTCCCGCCCTGTATCCTTTTATTTATGAGCTTACAGAATTTGGATTTGTGTTTCAATATTATCAAGATTTTATTAATCTTAGGGACTCTTACCTTCGCTTAGATTTTGTGATAGGACTAAAATTTACCAAATATCTAACCTTTAGATTCTCCTCCCAAATGCTCAATGAAAAAATACACCTGTATTTTGGAGGCACTTTCAATGGACAGAGTGTTTTGGCTCCTGGAGAGGAATCTAAGGACTTTTGGCAGGATTTAGGAGATGGATTGAAAATATGGGATCAAGAGGCTTTGAAGAGATCTAGTTTCAAATTACAATCTCTAAATTTCGAATTAATACATGATTTGCAAACATGGGATATGAGGCTTATTTTCAATTTAGGAAGACGGGTAGATAATATAAAACAAATAGCATTTTGGGAGCCTTATGTCGGGCTAGCCTTTACGATGAAAGGCTCTGATATTGGAAATATATTCCCAGAGATTGAAAAAAGTTTTGTTCCTCCAGAATATCAATAAATTAAGGATAATATATGAATTCACTAAAAAAACTTCCTTTCAATGTAGAAAATAAAGACGGCTATGCCAGAGCTTGTACTATGGAGCTACCACATGGTATTGTTAAAACCCCTATTTTCATGCCCGTAGGCACACAGGGGTCGGTCAAGACATTGTGCAGAGAGGAATTAGAAGACATGGGTGCAACTATTGTTCTTTCTAACTCTTATCATCTACTATTGAGACCTACTTTAGAGTTTTTCGCTCAATATGGGGGACTTCATAAATTAACAAAATGGAAAAAAAATATCCTCACTGATTCAGGAGGGTTTCAAGTTTTTTCCCTAGCTAGTATGCGTAAAATCACGGACGAAGGGGTAACCTTTCAAAGTCATATAGATGGTAAAAAACATTTTCTCACCCCAGAAATCATGGTAGAAGCGCAGAGACTTATAGGTTCTGATATTATGATGGTGCTTGACGAATGTATCCATGGAGGAGCAGATAAAAATCATACTATTACCGCTCTCAATAGAACTACTAAATGGGCAGAGAGAGCAAGAATAGAATTTTTAAAACAAGGTATCCAAGACCAATATGCTTTTGGTATTGTTCAAGGGGGGATGTATGAAGATCTCCGTAGACAGAGTGCTAGAGAATTAAAAGAATTAGATTTTCCAGGATATTCCATAGGTGGATTATCTGTAGGGGAGACTAAAGAAGAAATGTATGGGATGTTAGATGTTTTAGCTGATGAAATGCCCGAAGACAAACCACGCTATCTCATGGGGGTAGGGGTGCCAGAGGATATTTTAGAAGGTATAGAACGAGGAATAGATATGTTTGACTGTGTTTTTCCTACCCGTTTTGCAAGGCACGGTGGGGTATTTTCTCGAGATGGGCGTTTGAATATAAAGACGAAAGCCTTTGAATATGACACTAGTCCTATAGATTCAGAATGCCAATGTTATGCTTGCAAAAACTACGATAAAGCTTATATTAGACACCTTTTAAGAGTTAATGAAGTTTTAGGTGGTCGTTTAGCTTCCATCCACAATCTCCATTTCCTTATAGAGCTTACCCAAGACTCTAGGAAGGCAATCTTAGAAAATAGATTTGCTTCTTTTAAAAAAGCGTTCTTAGAAAGATATTTCCAAAATAAAAATATTTTAATCAAGTAAAGATATTGACAAAGCATTAACAGATGTGCTATATTGAACTATAATTATAAAAGAGGTACTACATGAGTAATAATATGTTTCTTTCTACTATTCATCATCATCATTTTCCTGTCCCAAGAAATAAATTATTGTTTATATTATAATTATTATTATAAAAATTATAATAGACCATTAAGATTTATTTCTTGATGGTCTTTTTTTATGACTTTTATTAGGAGGAATCATGAATATATGTAACCATCAAAGCTTTTATTTTTACTAAAACAAAAAAAACAAAAACAAAAAATGAGGTGTTTTATGATATTATTTAATCCCGTCGTTCTATCAGTACTTACTATGATAGGCTTATGTTTACTTAATTTGAATGTACTATTTTCGCTATTAATTGCTACTTTAGTGGGGGGGATCGCATCAGGGATGCCTTTCCAAGACATTATCCCCACTCTTATTAATGGCATGGGAGCGAACTCAGAAACAGCTCTGAGCTATGTTTTATTAGGGACTTTTGCTGTTTTTGTCAATCAAACAGGATTGGCTAGGGTTTTAGCCAATAAAATTTCCCATGTTGTAGTGGGGAAGAGGATTTTATTTTTATTCTTAATCGCTGGACTTGCCTGTTTATCCCAAAATCTCATCCCCATACATATTGCTTTTATCCCTATTTTGATCCCCCCCCTCCTTTATGTTATGAATGAAGGAAAAATAGATAGAAGAGGAGTTGCTTGTGCTTTAGCTTTTGGACTTAAAGCCCCTTATATTAGCTTACCTGTGGGTTTTGGTTTAATCTTCCATAGTATTGTGGTTAATTCTTTAAAAGATAATGGGCTCACGGTAACGCTGGCTGATACTTCTTCTATTATGTGGATTATTGGGCTCAGTATGTTTGTAGGTTTATTAATAGCGATTTTTATTTCTTATAGAAAACCTAGGAACTACGAATCTAAGATTGTAGAAGACAATGCCGAAGAAGTAGGGAAAGAAAGTTTTACTAAACAACACTACTTAGTGATGATAGCTGCTTTTTTGGCTTTTGGTGTTCAATTAAAATGGGGTTCTCTCCCTTTAGGAGCTTTGATTGCTATTATGTTTTTAGGAATGACAAGAGCTATTAAATTCAAAGAAATAGACGCAGGACTTGCGGGTGGTATTTCTTTGATGGGTTCTATCGCTTTTATTATGTTGGTTTCCGCTGGATATGGATCTGTTATTAGAGAAACAGGTGCAGTTCCTCTACTTGTACAAGAAGTAGTTGGTATCGTAGGCGATAACAAAGCCGTTGCAGCAGGCTTTATGTTATTAATAGGATTGCTTGTAACCATGGGAATAGGATCTTCTTTTGGAACAGTGCCTATATTGGCGACTATCTATGTCCCTTTAGCTATGCAATTAGGATTTTCCACATCTGCTATTATTATATTAATTGCAGCCGCGGGCGCTCTAGGAGATGCTGGGTCTCCTGCTTCTGATTCTACCTTAGGACCCACAGCGGGACTGAATGCCGATGGTCAGCACAATCACATATGGGATACCTGTGTACCTACTTTTTTACACTACAATATCCCTATATTCTTAGTAGCCTTAGTAGTTTCTTTAATTATCTAAGAGACTGCTCTGATATTAGAATTATTAAAATTTAAATTAATAATACAAAAAAACACTTGATTTTTCTCGTGTTTTTTTGTATTATATGTGATGTGTTCTGATTATTATTTATAGGCATAGTAAAAAAAATGTTTTTATTTTAAGTATTAAGTTTTATTACCACAATCTATTTATTTTTTAATTAAGTGGTTAAACGGAGTTTATTATGCATTATTTATTGATAGGAATATTAATCCTATTTAATTCATTAAATAGTTATGCACAAGATACAGTTGAAACGGCTGTGGAAGATACAGTAGCGACTACTGTAAAAGAAAAAAGTATAGAATCTTTGAGCCCTATGAAAGCAGGGTATTCGATTTTATCAGACACCTTTAGACCCTATCGTGCTGAGAGACCAGTTAACAATGGGCTTATAAGATGGCAAAATAAAAAAGAAAAACAAGAAAACTATAACGTCTCTCTTGTTGGTGTAAATATCAATTCTTGGATTAAGCATCCAGCCTATTTTAACACTCTAAAAGCTCAGGCAAAAAATTTCCCTGTTAAAGCTCTTCTCGATAATCTTCAATCCAACAATCCTAATCTCACTTTCAATGAGCCTACGATTACTGCCAGTGCCTTAAGAGAGGATGTGTATACGCCTTATTGGAATATTATAAAAGAAAAAAAAGAAAAACCTGTTCTCTACTCTGATATTACAGATGTCGTCTCCTATACGAGAAGATTTTATATTTATGGTGCTGCTGCTGGAGGTCTCCCTTATTTTGGTCGACCTATGGAAGGTGGAAAAAGGGAAATTAACTTAGGTGTTGTTGGTGGACAGATTGATGAGATTGCTGTAAAGCTTCCCGAAACAGATATTTTTCTTGTAGCAATGCTCAATATCATCCCTAATTGGCTAGAAGAAGGGCTAGATGTGTTTCAAGTTAGCCAACAAAGATTAGAAATCCTTGTTTATGCTTTTGATAGAAATGGCAATGTTTTAGGGGGAGCTGGGATTCCTGTTGATTTTCTTAATAAAGGACAACACTATACGGTAGCTCAGTCTATAACAAGTAAAGTGTGGCAAGCGGGGACTTCTAGAACTTTCTATCTATGGCCTTCCTATCAAATCAAAAACACAGAAGAAAAAGCAAAAGAAAAATTTGCCTCTAGGTTAAAAGCCCCTATTGATATAAGACCTACTCTAAATGGGGAGCAAAAATATATCCTCCATGCGATTTCTCAATTAAGAGAAGCTGGGGTTTCTTTAGAAACAGATATTTACGATGAAAAGGGAGATAGAGTCTTAAAAAAATCTTCTTTAGCGAAAAGAGAAAAAGCATCTCTCGCTGATAGAAAGATGGTCTATAGAACCGATCCTAATGAAAAATCTACCCAGGAGCTTTCTTATTCTAAAAAACCTTTTTCTTTAGACGGGGAGTTGACCCGTGAAGAGCTACTTGTTCGTTTACAAAAAAAAGGTAAAAATAAAAGTAAAGATAGAAATAAAAGTAACGAAGAAAAGATAAATTTGTCTGCTAAGGAAGAAAGACCTTCTAATGAAGGAGCGAAAATAGCATCTATAGTAACATATGCTGGAGAATCTTTGACAGTACCTTTATTCACACATACCAATGAACTATACTACACAAACAATGTTTTACCTTACGAGCTAGAAACAGATCCTATTATTTATAAACAAGAAAGAAAAAAGTACGCTATAATGCCTCATAACGTTCGAGAGTACAAAAAACAGTTCAAGAAAGAAACTAAAAAAATAGTCAATCAAAGAAAGCTAGAACGTCAAGATAAAGAGTTTTGGTATAAATACCAAACAGAGCGTCTAGAAGTACAAGGTGAATTCCCTGAAGAAGCTCAAAAAGCGTATAAAAAATGGAAGAGTAAATATAGAAAACTAACAAAAACCGCTGCAAAAAGATTGAAATCAGAGCGCAAAAAAAGAATGTACGTTTCTTTATTAAAAGACATTCCTATGTTAGAAGATAGAAGCAGAGTATATTTGAAGGACAAATATATCACTAAAGAAGAAAAATCAACGGAAGCATTAGTTAAATTAGAAGTTCGTACGGCAAAAATAAAAGAACAATCGCAAAAAATCATAGACAAAATAGACAATACCAAAATGGTAGAAAAGCACAATCTTGCTATAGAAGAAGAAAAAGAAAAAAGAGAGATAATGCACGAATATATCCCTGTAGATGCTAATTTCATGAAAGAAATAGACAAAGACGTTGTGGTAAAATTTGTTGATATAGCTAGTGTGGCTAAGGATGACCCGGAACTAATAAAACAAATCGCCCAATTAAACGGTGTTGCTCCTGAATTAGTTGCTGTAGCTTTCTCGGAAGGGAAAAACTCTCCTATCTATAAAAAAACTCTTAAAGATAAAAAGAAAAAAGAGAGAGAGATAAAACGTAAAATGCGTTCTTTGTATTATGAAGGATTCTCTCTAGGGCTTTCAGGCTCATGGAAAGCGAAGACTTCTTTAAAAGATAGAATGGATTATTTGTAGCTTTCAAATATATTGTATAATAAAAAATAAAAAAAACTTGATTGTTTATTGTTTTTATTGTATAATAGTAAACTGAATTATATTAATGAGGGAAATATGTCAAGAAAATGTGAATTATCAGGTAAAAAACCTATGTTTGGGAATAACATTTCTCACTCACATAGAAAAACACGCAGAAAATGGGTGCCAAATTTACAAAAGAAAACTTTCGTTTCTGAAAACGGAGAAAAAATCACCTTACGTGTATGTGCTAAAATATTAAAAACTATCGATCGTTTTGGATTTGATACTGTAATGAAGAAGTTTGCGAAAAACGGTAAAATAGTAATCAAATAGGTTTATTAAAATAAATTTTATTTTATTTCTAAAACCCCTTGACAAGAGGGGGTGTATAGTGTATACTAATTCTTGCTAGTTAAGA
>CAMQVI010000021.1 GCA_947038195.1 uncultured Brevinema sp. | reverse complement strand
CCAAACCCCTTGCGACTAAAGGGGACTGCTAATCCCCTTTAGAATCCCCACGATGTAGATATTTTGTGGCAAATCAAAGCCCCTTTACGAAATCAATTTAGGGGATATAGCTATCCATTCCCACATTTGCGAAAAAAGACAATTCATAGTATAATAACGATGAGGTGAAGAATGACTTTTACAGAAAATCACGATCGTTATATTAATAACAATTACTTCCCTATTGAATTATTAGAAAAAGAAATCCCTAAAATATTTACAGACGATAGCCAATGTCAAAAAACTTTCGCCTTTATTAAAGAGCTTTATAAAAAAAACGACCTCTCTAAATTAAACGAAAGCCAGTTAGAAGAAGAGTTTATAAAACCCATACTTACCCAAGTATTTGGGTATTCCTTTATTACCCAAGATACAATTACCGTACAAGGCAAATTATTAAAGCCTGATTATTTACTATTTGATAATGATGATAATAAATCAAAGTATTTAAAAGATAAAAAATTAACTCATGTTAGATCCATATTTGAGGCTAAGGCTTGGGGCATTGATCTTGATGGTAAAATAATCAAAGATTCCCCTCATATGCAATTAGTACAATACAATCTCTTTATGAATATTCCTTATGGTTTATTATCCAATGGACAGCAATGGCGTTTTTATGATCTTAGAGAAAGAAAATCAGAGAAAATCTACTACGAAATTGATTTAGAAAAAATCATTGAAGATGATAATTATCTAGCTTTTAAGTATTTCTACTATATTTTTAGAAAAGAATACTTTATCCCCATTAAAGACACCTCGCCAGCTGATACGATGGTTAAGGCTAAAGAACGCTTTATAGAACAAATGGAAGTTGATCTTAAAGAAGTCATCTATGGTAGAAACTCCATTATCGAAAAAATTGGTAGAGCTTTAATTAAGTCCTACCCTGATAAAGACCTTAAAGAATTATTCGAGCATGCAGTAGTAATGGCATATCGATTGCTTTTTGTTGCATATTTTGAAACACAATTCAAATCTTACCTTTTTGCTAATCATGATCATTATAAATCTGTGGCATTATTAACTCTATTCGATAAATTGAAAAATGACACCCCTATCAAAGCCTATCAAGAATTGACTAATTTATTTGATACTTTGGATAAAGGGAGTGTCCCTTTTAAGATTCCACTTCTTAACGGGGGATTATTCGATTTAGAAAAAGCACCCTTATTTGAATATTCCAAAAATAGAGATCTCTTTTCTAATGAAGACATTAAAGAAATCCTTGTAGAGTTATTACAAAAAAGCGACGATTCCTTAGGTATTCGTAATTTCTCGATGATGTCTGTTACTCATATTGGTAATGTTTATGAGGGCTTACTTCAGTATACTTTCCGTATGGCTGATGATACTATGTATTATATAGAATATTATGACAAAAAAGAAGCTCAAAGTGGATACTTCGATGAGTACGATTATCAAGCCTTAGCTAAGAGAAAAAACGTAGCTATTATGGACTCAGAAAAAATAAGTAAAAACACGCTCTACCTTGTTAATAGATCTAATAGTCGTAAGATTAGTGCTAGTTATTATACCCCTCAAACTCTCTCCAAATTTATGGTTAGTGATGCGGTAGATACGATCTTAAAGACAGATAAATTCCAAAAAGATATCCTATCAGTGCGTATTATTGATAATGCTTGTGGTAGTGGACATTTTTTAGTAGATGTATTAGATGAATTGACAGAAAAAATCTATGCTCATATCGAAGATTTCGATTATTTACAGATTCAGATCAAAGAAGAAAAAACCAAAATCACGGACAATTTAGAAACTTATAATTTAGAACATTTAGAGATAGATGAGTTACAAATTCTCAAAAGACTACTCCTCAAAAAAGTGATCTATGGCGTAGACTTGCAAGAGTTTGCTGTGGAATTGACACGATTGAGTTTATGGTTGAAGACCTTTATTTTTGGGACACCACTTAGTTTTATAGAACATCATATCAAACAAGGCAACGCCTTGATAGGTTCTTCTATAGATGAGGGTAAACAGATTTTTAATCAATTTTCTGCGACAGGTTTGTTTGCTAGTAATTTTGAGGATAAGTTTATAGCCTTGGGTAAAGTAGCCGAAACATTAGCCAATCTTCAAGATAGCACCTCAAAAGATGTAGAACAATCCAAACATATTTATCAGCATGATATAGAACCAAAACAAAAAGACTTAGCTAGAATTTTGGACTTGATTACCTATCATAATATGAAGCTTGCTTGTAAAAAAAATAAAGACATCGAAGTCTTTAATACAGATACAGACAATTTATTCCATAGAATGGATGAGGCTATCTATCAAGCTAAAGACACTCAAGCCATTAAAGAGATTGAGCGTGTGAGTGACAAATATCATTTTTTCCATTATGATATTGCTTTTCCAGAGATGTATGGTAGAGCTTTTGATATTGTGTTGGGGAATCCCCCATGGGATAAGGTGAGATTCGACGAAAAAGACTTTTTCCCTCAATATCGTAGTAATTATAGGACTATGTCCGTGAGTGAAAAAAAGACTCTTAGAGACAACCTCCTCACCTCTCCTAGCTATGAATACATACAAAAAGACTACAATGATACAGCGACTATCACTAATACAGTATCTGCTTATTATAAAGCCCTTTACCCTTTGAATGGTGGAGCTGGTGATACGAATTTGTTTAGGCTCTTTATAGAGAAGAATATCAGCCTTTTAGAAAAGGGAGGACGACTCATCTATGTGACACCATCCGCATGGAGTTACGAAGAAGGCTCTCTACAGATACGTAAAAAAATCATCGATGAATACCAATTTAACTATTTTTATCAATTTGAGAATAAAAAAGGGATTTTCCCTGATGTGCATAGAATGTATAAATTCGCTATTTGGAGTATTAGTAATATTCCCACATATAACGAAGATGTTCCTAGCTTTTTTATGGAGCATGATACTAATAGACTCTATGACAAAGAAATATTAGATTTTAGCTATCCTCTCTCTATCTCTCGTAGCTTATTCCCTAATAGTTATATTATGCTAGAGATTAATGATGATAAAGCTTTTACTATTATTGATAAGATGTATAGCGTAGGACAGGCTATAGATCCTAATTATATTGATTTTCGTAGAGAATTAGATATGACTTTTGATAAAGATCTCTTTTTAGAAATAAAAACAGGCGATTGCCTGCCTCTCTATGAAGGGAAGATGATACATCAGTTTAATCCGAATTTTGCTAAGCCTAATTATTGGGTAGATCCTGAGGCACTTAGAGAACGCCTACTCTCTAAAGAAATCTCTCGTATGGTAGATAATATCTATGAGCAACTTCCTAAAATTACAGACAATACTGGTAAAACAGTAAATAAAATCAAATCTGTCCTCTCTCATCTTAACTTGGTAAAACGAGAAGATCTAGCACCATTCGTAAGATACGATTTTGAATATCCTCGATTAGTATTTAGAGATATTGCATCAAATACTAATGAAAGAAGTATCATATCTTCTGTTGTTAGTAGTCATTCTACAGCGGGTAATACTCTATGGATGTCTATGCCTAAGCAATATATTTTAGAGAATAAAAGTGTTATTGTTAAAGAGTTTGGACAAGAGAGAATGTGGTGGGTGAATGCCTGTTTTAATAGTATAGCGATGGATTATATAATCCGATTTTTGATTGATATGCACGTTAATAAAACCTATCTCATGCAGTTACCACTCATCCATGCTAGTGATGAGGAGCTAGAGACACCCCCATATAAAGAGATATGGCAGAATGCCCTCGCCCTCACCTGCTATCATGAGCCTAGCTTTTGTGATCATCCCCTAGCTAAAGGTCTAACAATACCCAAAACAGAAAAAGCTAGAGATCTCCTACAGATCGCTAATGATATCCTCATCGCTAAACTTTATGGGATCACAGGAGAGGAGCTGTCCTCTATCTTAGATACCTTCAAAGTCCTAAACAACAAAAGACCTATGTTTGTGGAGACCTTACGCTCTATGGCAATGAGAGATTTGTAAAATATTCATAACTTCCTAAAAAACATTATACTATATTTCATCTCAAAAACAAAATATAAACCCTTAAATTTTGATTCTCCCTCGCGTAGCAACCTAGCGATAGCTATGGCAACAATCTCCACCAGCCACCTTAATATCTAAAAATCGTTAAATCATAGCATAAATAGATTTTTCTAAAAATCTCCATCGTGGGGTTTGCTTCGCTAGAGGACGAGTTGGGGTGTCTCCAAAAATAGCTACTACCACAAAAAAGGTAAACTAAAGGAAATCTTGTCCTACCCCGATGAATCCCTCAAGCCACCTTAATATCTAAAAATCTCTAAAATCGTAGCATAAATAAAAACATCTAAAAATCTCCATCGTGGGGGTCTTGGGGGACGAGTAGTCCCCTGAGTGACGGGGGTCTTTAGGGGGTACGTCAGTGTACCCCCTAATAAAGAAAATAGACACCAATAAAAATCGGGTATGTCAGCGTACCCCCTAGCACAGCACCTTTACGGTAATAAAAAAGATTAACGCCGAGAAATCTCTCTTACATCAAATTAATGATAGCGAACTCATGAAAAAATAGTTGCCAAGAAATCTCTTATTAAATAAAAATCAGTAAAAAGAAAAAATAAACACTTCAAAATATCTTAAATCTTAGCGAAGCACCCTTTGGGAAAATCTCATAATTTCAAAAAAATCCCTGAAAAATCCTAGCGAAGCACCCTGTGGGGAAAAATCACAAAAAAAAGTGAGTATTTTAAAAAAAACAATCATTTTAATGAGTAAAAAGCTCATTTTATTGACCCCCCTGCTTTAATAATCTGAGAAATAATGAGCTTTTTAAATAAAAATCCTAAAACACTCACTCCTATTGACCTCTTTTCGGACGCTTATTCTATTGACTTAAAAATTGAGATTTTTTTAACAATATAGTATAATTAATGTAACCAAATCTAGGGAGCATACCATGAAAATTACAGGCATCACGGCTCAAGTTGTCCAAGTCGAGTTTAACAGTCCCTTTGTCACAGCAGCCCTCTCACGGACTCACCAGTCCACCATCATCGTCAAAGTACAAACTGATGAAGGTATTTTCGGTATAGGCGAGAGTGTTCCCACCCGTCACGTTACAGGTGAGACCATAGAATCAGCCCTAGTCGTCCTCCAAGAACTCACCCCAAAACTCCTCGGTCAAAATCCTCTTTGCCTCGAGCACATCCACATGCTTATGGACCAGCACATTGTCGCTAACTACGGTGCTAAGGCTGGTATTGACATCGCTCTCTACGACATACAGGGAAAAGCCATGAATCAGCCTCTGTACCAGCTTCTAGGGGGCTATTCCGACACGATAGAAACGGATATCACCCTATCCATTGATGACCCTAAAAAAATGGCTCAATCGGCTGTGGACTTTGTCCAGCAGGGGCTTCGTATCCTAAAAGTGAAGATCGGTGTTGACCCTATTCAAGATATCGCCAGAATCAAGGCAATTAGGGAAGCCGTAGGCGATTCCATTCATATTAAAATCGATGCAAATCAAGGCTACACCGCATCAGAAGCCATTACCGTTATTAACAGTCTCCAAAAATACAATGTTCTCAGCGTAGAACAGCCAGTTCCTTACTGGGATATCCACAACATGGCGCACATTAGAAAAAACATCTCTATCAAATTAATCGCCGATGAAAGCGTCCACAGCCCTTATGACGCCATGAAATTCATCCAACAAGACGCTTGTGATATGATCAACATCAAACTAATGAAATCTGCTGGCATCTTCAAAGCCCAAAAAATCACTGCATTGTGTGAAGCCGCGGGTATACCGTGCATGCTAGGGTGTATGGCAGAAGGGCATATTGCGTCAACAGCTGGAGCGCACTTTGCAGCCGCCAAGAAAAATGTCCTTGACGTGGATCTAGATGGCTCCCTCCTCAACAAGCCTCAAGCCTATCTCTCTGGTGGTTACACCCGTAAAGGTGGGATGATTACCTTGTCAGACCAGCCAGGGCTAGGTTTAGAGCTCGATTTCGACTACCTCAATAAGCTATAAAATCAAATAGCTAAATATTTAGTCTAATGTTACGGATCATGATACATGCCTTGGATTTAGCAGGCTATAAAAACAATAAAATCAGGAGCCTTTCATGAAAATTTTTCACCTCTATCAATCTGGAATTTTAAGAACCAAATTACAATTCAATCAAGAATTCACTACTTATTCAGAATGGGATCTATACACTCATGAGTTCAACGCTCACCTACCTATCACCGAAGAAATCATTCAACGATACATTAAAGAATTTAACTTCAATCTAAAAACCTTGGCTTTAGCGCTTAGAGATGGAGAGAGCGGAGTATTCAATCCCCCTCAAGACAAGCTTATTACAGGCACTCAAAATTATAAAAAACATTCAGATTATGATTATATGTATGCTGCAATGAAAGGTAAATTTCTTCCTGACATTTCTTGGGTAGATGGTGCTATCAGAGCATTTACGGTAACGGCTTTGGATATTGTTTGTGTTTGTGTAGAAGAAGGCTATGAAGACTATACGCCTATAAAATTATGGAAAGAACAATACCCCAATGAAATATTTTATAAATTAAAAAGTGTTACTCGTGTGGATATTCCTATGAGAGATGGCGTAAAACTAGCTACAGAAATTTTATTACCAGACACAGATCAGAAAGTAAGTACTATTTTTATTAGAACTCCTTATGGGAGAGAACAGCGTATTCCTAGTTATTACAAATATGTACTTCGAGGTTATGCAGTTTGTGTTCAGGATGTGCGTGGTCGTAATGACTCAGAAGGAGAATTTCTCCCAAAATACAATGAAATGAATGATGGGGATGATTCCCTTACTTTTTTAGCCCAACAAGAATGGTCTGACAAACAAATTGGAATGTTTGGTGGCTCTTATTTAGGATGTGTGCAATGGTGTGCTGCAAGTAGTGGGAATCCTTATCTAAAAGCCATTGTTAGTCTGGTGGCATCTGGAGATTCTTTTGTGGATCTTCCTAGGAAGGGTGGCACTTTTTCTTCAGGAGGCTTGGCTTGGACTTTTGCGATTAAGGACAAAGTCTATCAACCTCAAAATATGCACAGAGATGATTGGGACACGGTACTGGCAACTCTTCCTATAAAAGAAATTCCTCAAAAAATACTAGGGGAAGAGATTCCATTTTGGACAAAATGGTGTTCTTATGAAGAATACGGCCCTTTTTGGGAGCCTTGTAGTTGGTCTAAAAGACGTGACAAAATCAAAGCCCCTGCAATGATTGTTTCAGGTTGGTATGATGATAATGGGGATGCTACAACTCTTGCTGTGGAGATAGCTAATGACTATGAAGATAAAAACAAAAGAATAATTTTAGGCCCATGGCTTCATAGTGGCAATGCAACAAGAACAATCAACGAATTAGAATTAGGTACAAATGCACTTCGTTATGATTTGGATTTACTGTATACACAATGGTTTGACAACAAACTTCGTGGCATTACTAATGGAGTAGACGAAACAGAAAATATTGAATACTATGTTGTTGGTGCTAACAAATGGCGAACAGCAAAAAAATGGTTCCCAGAAGATACAAGCCCTAAAAATTACTATTTATCTCATACTTCTAAAGCCAACACTTCTAAAGGTGGTGGGGTGCTTTCTCTGGATGATCCAAAGCAAGAATATAAAGATAACTATATTTTTGATCCTAGAGATCCAGCAGAACATTTGATAGAAATAGCTGAAAATGAAATCACCGCACCAGCAGACTATCAAGAAGTTGAAAAAAGAGAGGATATGTTGATTTATACAACAGCTCCTTTTACAGAAGAAACAGCAATCGCAGGAGCTATTACCGTAGTCTTTCATGCCTCTAGTTCAGCTAAGGATACCGATTGGGTAGTGAGACTGACTGAAGTTGATGCAGAAGGTAGGTCTATCCGTCTTTGTGATGGGATTTTAAGAGCAAAATTTAGAAAAGGTTTTGATAAGATCGTATTATTAGAGCCTAATGTTTTAGAAGAATATTCTATCACAACTACCAAAATAGCTAACGCCTTCAAGGTAGGTACAAGGTTGCGTTTACAAATTACTTCTGGAGCTAAAAACTATGTTTTTCCCAATCATAACACGGGAAAAAATATGTTTACAGATACAGAAATGATTACGTGTACTCAAACAATTATTAGTAGTTCTAAAACTCCTTCTTACGTTATCCTGCCTGTAATTAACAAGTAATGCTTAAATAAAAGCTCCTATGGTCTATGACTCATAGGAGCTTTTTGGTTTGAAAATTTTAGTCTAGATGATTTATTTGAAATAGGTGGTAGATAATACCAAATCATCAGTAGACATTAATTGGAATCCTTCAATATTTTTATTAAGCCCCACATGAGCTTGTTTGTGAAGTAATGGGATAATAGTTACATTGTTATAAATGAATTCTTGGGCTAATTTGTAGTACTCAGCTCTTTTAGCTGGGTCTAATTCACTACGAGCAGATTCAAGATATTGGTCTAATTCAGGATTTCCATAAAAAGATCTATTTCCACCAGGCCCTTTAGTAGAACTGTGCATCATATTGTAAACGGTATAGTCAGAATCTCCTGTACCATCACTCCATCCTAAAAGAAGTGCATCGTGTTCGCCTTTACCGATACCGTCTAAGAAACGTGCCCACTCCAAGATTTGGATCTCGACATTTAAGCCTATTTCTTTGAAATTAGCTTGGATGACTTCGAGGATTTTTTGTCTTTCCCCTTCTATTGCCCAAACAATGATTTTGTTGTCTTCTTCAGAAATATTGGCTTCTTTAATAAGTGCTTTGGCTCTTTCTATGTCTTGCTTTCTTGGGGCTAAACCATCATAATGACTGATCATAGATTTATGAGTCAAGGCACCAGAAGGCGTGGCTGCACCAAAGAATACAGAGCTGATAATTCCAGGAACATCAATGGCAAGTGCTGCTGCTTCACGGATTCTTTTGTCTTGCCAAAGAGGATTCTTGCCCTCGCCTTGGTTCATACCGAAGTATTCAATGCTTGGGAGTTCTCTTTCTACTAATTTAAGATCAGGATTTTCTAAAACACGTTCTCTATCCACAGCAGGGACACCTAGCGCTATATCGATATCACCAGTCTCCAAAGCTATGGTGCGTGAAGATGCCTCAGGAATAATGATGAAAAGCAAGTTTGGGATGAGGGCTTCTTTGCCCCAATAATTAGTGTTTTTAGTGAAACTGAGATTGTTGCCTCTGTTCCATTCCTTTAATTGGTAAGGGCCTGTGCCTATTGGCTCTTGGTCAACATTTTCTCCAGATTCGAGGACAGCTTTCTTGTTGAGGATGACCATGGCAGGGTGTGAGAGGTGAGCAAGGATAGGAACAAAGGGCGTTTTGAGATTGATTTGGAAGGAATTAGAGGAAAGAATCTCAACATCTTTCACAGGGCTTACGATGTGCTGGATACCAGGGGTTTGAGTCATGGTTTCTATGCTAAATTTAATATCTTCAGGGGTGAGTAATTCTCCATTTTGGAAGTACACATTACTACGGAGCTCCATGTGTAGGTTAGTAGGAGTTAGGAATTTCCATGATACGGCGAGCTCAGGGGTGAGTTTTCCGTTTACGTCTTTCGTGATGAGGTTTTCGAAAATTTGCCCAGCCATATTGGCGGTAGCACTATCGTTAGACTCATAAGGGTGAAGCGTTACAGGCTCGGATTTAAGCCCTATCTTGAGGGTGTCTTTCGTTTCGGTGGATGTCGTGCCCCCACAAGCGTTCATAAGCAAGAAACAGCATAAAGAAAACAGTGATTTTTTCATAAAAAACTCCTATATTATATGATTAATTCCACTAACTATAACATTTTTTTAATAAGCTTGTCAACTCTCTTTTTTATCAAAAATATCACCTAAGGAATGTACTCAAAAAAAAATGACTTATGTGTCATTAAAGTGATCTTTTTTTTCATATTTTGAACCATTTCACTCAATTATAGTCAATAAAAGAGTCATTTGAAATGATTGTTTTTGAGTTTTTAGCAAAATAGGTCAATAATTTTCAAATTTTTTAGGATTTTTTACTATATTTTTAAAATTATAGGGTTTAAAATATTTCCTCTCTCAAATCATTTTTGTTAGCTAGATTTTTAAAATGCTTTATAAGATTTTTTAGGATTTCATAATTTTAAATCTTTGGGATTTTTTTCTTATATGATTTTAAGATGAAAATTTTTTAGAGGGATTTTTTTGTGGATTGGATAGTTTTTAAAATGAGGGATTTTTAGATTTTCTCTTATTGAATTTTATTAAATAATATGTTTTGAGGTGCTGATCTTTTTTATTAGGAGAAATGATACTGCTTTTTTAATAAGAGATTTTGAGGTGCTGATCTTTTTTTCTATACCTCTCTTTAAATATATAAGATATTTCTCGGTGTCTATTTTCTCTAGGGGGAGCCGTGGCTCTCCCCCTATAACCCCCCGCCACTTAAGAGGTTTTTTAAGATATGCAGTAAGATATTTAGGTAAAAGTAGATAATTTCGATAACTGCATAAGAAACCAATCTCGTAGCTACGCTAACTCGTTGTTTTCTAAAAAACCCCCTAAGAACCCCCTTATACACACAATGATACCTATCTAGTAATAATTTACGATAAACCCCTTAAATTTTGTCACACCCCAACAATCCACTATAGCCACTCCATGAGTGCTAAAATCGTAAAATATCTATAGAAGCAAGATTATCTAAAAATCTCCATCGTGGGGGTCTTGGGGGACGAGCAGTCCCCTGAGTGGCGGGGGTCTCTAGGGGGAACGCCAGTGTTCCCCTTAGTAAAGAAAATAGACACCGAGAAATCTCTTTTACATCAAAGATAGTGATAGTAAAAAGAGGAGACACCGAGAAATCTCTCATGTATTAAAATATATTTTACAAATCTATTGACTTTTATCAACTAATGTGGTATAATATGTATATAAATCTATTAACTTTCGTCAACAACTATATTGTAATATAATTTACAATGTATAAGAAATCTTTTTAAAAGACCCATTCCTCTGCTCCCTCATTCCTCTATAGTATTTCTCATTAAATCTGTTTCGCTTTAGGTTCAATATATAAAATATAAAAATTTGTTTATTAAGGAGGCTAGTTATGACTAGTAAAAAAATTTTAAAGAGAAGATTTATAACTTGAATAAAACTACTTTTAGAGGAAATAAGAATATCCTCTTCGTTAGACAAATTATTAAAAAAAATAAAATAAGAAGGGTAAACAATGAAACAAGTATATTTAAATGGTAAAAAAGTAAAAGGGAATGAAAAACTAAAACAGGGAGATTTCTTAGTTACTCTAGACAGGATAGAGGGAGTAGTGTTTAAATTTCAATCTGGAATAGGTTGGCATGGCGTAAATTCAGGATTTAGAGACAAGGTGATTGAAGCGATGTGTGAACTCTATTGTGACTATAAAAAACAAAAAAAAACATGGCCCATATTAGAAATATCTAGCACTTATAGAACCATAAGAGCGCAAGCTGTAGCTATGGTAGACTATATATTGGTAAAAGGAGAAACGAAGTTAGCCACTACATACAATTCAAATCGTAAAGCTCCGTTAACACTAATATCAAGTTTATACTATAATGAAAATCATTTAATTTGTAAAGATATAGGAATTGATGAATTTATACAACCCTGTAAGCATGGTGCTGTTAGTTCGTGTAAATCTAATGAACAACATCGTTTATTAGAAAACTTATCATCAAGAGAAAAAGATGTTTTTCAGAATTACACTAAAACGATATATCCTCAAGGGGGTACTAGATTAAAGAATAATAAACCTCAGATAAAAATCATTATGGAAAATTGGCTGCAAGCTTCTGGAATGAAATCTGATCATCAAAAAGGTGAAGCAATTGATTTTGGGAGAAATAATGCTAGTCAAAGAAAACCTTTTGAAGATATATTAAAAAAACACAGTATTGTTGTTTCAACTCCATATGAAAATGGAAATTTTCATGTAAATTGTTAATTTGTACGAAAACGATGGAGTCGTTCATAATTTGTTCCTATAACAATAGGTTCTTGATAATATTTTAGAAAAAATGAAACATCATAATATGGTTGAATACTTTGGAATTCTAACCCTTCTTGATTTGTAAAATAGATATATGGAGTATCTGTATTGGTACTAATGATAAAGGTGTCTGTTACCTCGTCATAATCTTTGTCTATATTGGAGAAATTGGAATCATAAGCTGGAAACATAGGACTAAGATTGGTTATAATATATGTTATACCATCTCCATTAGATGTCGGAGAGTAATTTGTTCTTAAAGACCCATCTTTATTTGTTGAAAAATCACAGGCGTACATAGTGATTGTATCATTACTGTCTTCAACAAGATAACGAGTTGTATCATAAGGCATAAGTTGTTTAATATAGTATACTTGATTAGTAGGGTCTAAATAAACACGTTCTAAAGGTGAAACACTACCTATATAGAGTAACGAGGAACCTGTATTAGTAAAAACTTCTTTCATACTGGGATGAAAGAGTGCTTCAGATTGTTTGGATTTATCAATTGTATACATAAAGTTTGAATTAGTAGATATAAATTCATAGATATTGGTAACCCCATAGAATGTATGGGTGTTAGTATCCCAGTAAGTTGCCCAGTATCC
The DNA here is from genome assembly GCA_947038195.1 of uncultured Brevinema sp. GTDB lineage: Bacteria > Spirochaetota > Brevinematia > Brevinematales > Brevinemataceae > Brevinema_A. The sequence continues at coordinate 13,489 of CAMQVI010000021.1, read as the reverse complement.
TTGAGCAGGATTATCATCTGGTTTCTGAAAAAATTCTAGATACCAAGTATTCCAATATGTAAACACAGTATCAATAAGCATTAGATCTAATCCTTTATCATAACTGAGTTTAATAGGTCCTAACTCTATCACTTCTTCTATGATAGGCTCTAGCACGATAGGCTCGGGAGTTTGTTTTTTATCAGTACAGCTCATTGTGAGTAAGAGTATTAGGATTAGAGAATAACCCATAGGGTGCAAGCTACGAGCGAGCGAAGTAAGCGACTTTATTGTCTTATCCAGTCGCTGGGTTAAATATTTCATAAGATAAGCTCCTATTATAATATAGTATATAATGGGCTTATTTTTTTGTCAATTAAGTAGAAAAATTTTATAAATTAAAGTCTCATCCTAGTGATGGGGCTTTTTTCTTTAACTAACTTAGATTCCCCTAACTCAATTTCATAAATGGGCTTTGATTCGGTGGAATTATCTAAACGAAAAAGAGACAAGTTAAAACATCTAAATTTCTATGCTTCGCTAGAGGATAAATGAGGGGAGCTTTGATTCGCCACAAAATATCTACATCGGGGGGTAAATAGGGGGCAAGTAGCCCCTTATTTGGCGGGGGGTTATAGGGGGAGAGCCAAGGCTCCCCCTAGAGAAAATAGGCACCACAAAAATCTCTTATTTAACAAAATCAACTAGAAAGAAAGGGAAACCCCCACAATATCTCTAATAAGCTCATCGAAAAACGGTGGGAAAATTAAAAAAGCCACCCTATCTCATACAATCTCACAATCTCATTTAAAAAATTCAATTTATAAGAAAAACTATTGATAATTTATGAAAAGTGTTTTATAATAAAAATGCTTATATTTTAGTTGTTTAGAAATAGACAATTATATTTTCTGTCTTTACTTCAAGATAAAGATAGAGTTTCTGTATAGAATACTCTTTTTTTATTTTTAAAGTAGAGTCATTTTGCTTTACTACTCTTACCCGAGTAGATTATATTTACTTGCTCATAGTAGTTTGTATATTTTATCGGGTAAGAGAATAGATAGAAATATGTAGTCTTTAACGCAACTAAAATATAAGCAATACAGCTCTATGAGCATTTTTATTAGTATTGTACTTATGACTCTTTAAAAAATTCAATAACAATAAAAAAAGCTCATTAGATAGATGGGCTTTTTTTAGAGATATAGGAGTGAAAACGACTAATAGCTCTTATCCAGTGAGCAGATTTGCGAAACTGGATTCCTGAAAATCATTATAAAATAAAACTGTGGTCTTGTGGAATTGGCGTAGAGCTCTCATATTTCTTTAATTAGGGATATGGGAGCTTTTTTTATTACTAGGCTCATCGAGGGATAGGGAAGGAAAATTAAAAAAGCCACCCTTTTTATAGGATGGCTTTTATGGTAAATTTATGGTGCTAAATGCCCTAACAAGAGAGCTGGCTGTTTACGTCTTGTGAGATATCTATCAGGTCTTTCTCCTGGCATATCCACAAAAATAGCTCCGTTGGATAGTTTGTCGGCTGTGAATTGTTCTCCATTGTATGTAAATACAAGCTTATAAGAAGTTTCTGAAACGACCACTGCATTGACTATATCAGCCAACGGTGCTTTCAAAATCCTATACAAAATTTCGTAGTATATATACTGATTAAGACGGAATTGGCTTACATCCATTATAACAGCAGAGCTAGGTACAGTGAATATAGATACCATCATTGTTAGCAGTATTAAATATCTCATTTTTATCTCCTATTTTCCCTTTTTTTTATTTATTTTAGAATAACTCACAGGCTCCACCAGCACAAGCTGCTTCGCCTTTTAGGTCTGTGTTATCTTGAAATTCTTGTATTTCGTCTAGATTAATGACACTACCGTGTCCGTAAGATTCTTTTACTTGGTCTACAAAACTATCGTACTCTGCTTTTGAACAATTTTCAAAAGGTGTTTGAGCGTAGTTACCACCGTCATAAGGCAATACAGAAATCCCATTATAACTAAAGCGATTTTCCCACATCCATTCACCCACAGGTGCCCATTGCTCTTCCCGAATAGAACAAGTCGCTGATACGTTGTTGGTATTGGCTCCTTCTCTATGCCCAGGTTTAATCCAAAATTCGTGTAGAGTTTTAACTCTATCGAGGAAATCAAAAGGTGTTTCGTCTCTAAAGATAGCACTTTCGGGAGAATGTACTGCTACTTTGATGATGGCTTCGTTGGGATTCATGAGGTCATCTTCTAATAAGTAAGGGGCTATAATAGATAAGTATCCATATAATGCTTCAAATTTACCTATTCTCATTCTTCTCCAATAATAAGGGGCATGTCTAGCGTGTACCCCAGAACTGGTTTTTAGTACCACGGAGGAATTACCACTAGGTTTTACTGTAGTAGAGCGAACAGAAGGATTGATCCCTAGTAAGCCTGCAACACGGGCATTTTCTTGTAGGACAACTTGAGCTGCCTCTGGTAAATTGTAATTTAAGACACGACCGTCGGCGATTCCTGTAAGAGATACTCCAATTTGAGCGTCTTTTTCAGCTTGTATTCTCCATTCATCACTTAGATAATGGAAATCAGTATAACCTGCTTGTAAGGTGCCTATAAAGGAACCTGCTTTCACTCTCTCATCAAGGTCTAATTGGGAAGCAATGCTACCTGCATTGACTTCTACTAAGTTACAGAAACCGTGATTGGATAGAGAAATTTCGGCACATGGATTGGTACCCATATCGATATCATCTGTGAAGAAAATGCCGGGCTCACCACTACCACTATTTTGAACAATGGACCATAGGTGTAAAAATTCTTCTTTGGTGGTGGTATTTCTATCTAAAACAACAGAGTTATTGGCTCTGCCTCTTTGGGGATTATTATCCCACCATGCTCCTGATTTACACTCGAGCATTTCTTGATCATTTTTAGAAAAAAGTGAAATAGTAGCAGATCTTCTAATACCACCTGCTAAAACAGCATCAGCTAAATAACAAATAATATCATGGACTTCTATAGGTCTCAGTTTATCTCCATCTCGTTTTTTAGAGAGTAAAGAATCAATATTTTCAAGACATTTTTGGAGGGGATCAGATCCTGGGGCTTTACCACCACTCGTTTTTAGAGGAGCGCCTTTAGGTCTAATATCTCTATAATCAAAAATAGGGAAAGTGTCGGATTTACCGAGGTGAGCTTTTATAAGTTTATTGATAGCATCAGACCAACCTTCTATACTATCACCAATCATAAAACGGGTAGTACGAGTAGCTTTTTTAATGGGAGGAAGCTGTGCAATGTGATGTTGTTGGACGGAGAAACCTACTCCTGTTCCGGAAAGAAGTAAGAACATTACTTCAGAAAATACTTTATGCTGGGTAACAGCAATATAAGAACAATTGTAAAGACGTGCTGGATTTAGGTCTATAGGACGCCCTGCAAATTGTAGGCTACGCATAGATGGTAATACTTTTTTCTCTTTAACAAAATCAAAAGCATGAGAAATCTCATCTGTTATATGGGGATATCTCTCCATGTGCATAGTCATTACACGGTCACATATCTCTGCCCATGTTTCCCTTCTATTATCTGCATCAATATGACGTGAGTATTTGTTGTAGATATTTATTTGGCTTAGTAAGTCTTGCGTATCAAACATAGCTTAATTTCCTCCCTCGTTCATTCACAATTTTTTTTACCACACAACCCAATGATTTTTTAATCAATTTGTTGTCCTTGTCCTAAGAGTCCAATATACTCTATAACAAGATCTCCTGTTTCCTCTGATTTTCCATATTGTACTTCTTGGAGATAAGAAATACTAGGAATGACACTATGGTCAACTAAATGAAATAGTTGTTGTTCGTCACTATTTTCATCAGGGTAAATGTATAAAGCATAGTTTCCCCCATGCTCTACAAAATTATAAGTATTAGTTATACTTGTAGGAGTAATCTCTGCTAATAAGACCTCATCCTTAGCAACTAAAGCTTTGTAGTAATTACCAAGAAGCTGGTATTTTTTTTCTACAGATAAATAATTCATATAAATAGTTAAATTTTTAAACCCAAAGTATCCACCCACGGATAAAGCAAGAACAACAGCAATACTTATTATGATGATAAGAGCTCTTGTTTTAGCTTGTTGGTGCTTTACTTCTTTCATAGCTGGGGGTCTTACGTCTTCCATGAGAAATCTCCTTTGTGGGGTATGCTATAATTTTAGCAATGTTTGAAAAAAATCGCAAATAAAAAGAATTTATTTGTAAGCCTTATATTTCCTATTCTAAAGGAAATATGGAATTGTTAAGTGTTTACAGGGTAAGGGAATAAAAAAAATAAATTATTTTTCATCAAATAATTCTTCTTCGTCTTCATAAGATTCTTCCACGTTAATAATCTCTGACAACTCTGATAGCTCTAGGCTTTCAGGGGAAGGAAGGTCTTGTAAACTTTTTAATTTAAAAATTTCTAAGAATTTTTTATTAGTTCCATATAAAATATCGTCTAATAACTTATCTGTGCCAACAATATCTATTAATTTCAAGCCTAGTAAGGTATTAAGAGAGCGTGAGCTATTAACCCCTCGAATTTTATCTATTTCTTCTTTAGATACAGGCTGTTTATAGGCAATAATCGCTAAAATTTCCATAGCAGTTTGGGATAGTTTGTTTTCTTCTTTAGAACCAAAAATATCTCTCAATTCTTCTTTATAGAGAGGGTTGGTGACTAACTGGTAGCCATTAGCTACGGGGATAATAACAAATCCAGAAGATATTTGCTGGTATTGAGCATTAAGCTCTTCTATTAATATATCAATTCTTTCTTTAGAGGCATCAAACCATGCACATAGCTTTTCTATTTCTATAGGTTTTCCTGTAACAAAAAGAATAGACTCGAGAAGCCCTTTTAATTGTTCTTGAGAATAGGTTTTATTGATAAATAATGAATTCATTTATATCTCTCCTCAATTAATTTATATCTTCTTTTTTAATAACATCAAAATCTTCAAAAAGATGATTTTGGACAATAGTCGTTTTTTGATGGTAGGTCATATCGGCAATACCTAGAAAAGTAGCTATTTTGTCTGGCTTTTGAATTTCCCCAGTCATGATTTCACTAAACTTCATTTTACTTTTATTGATTAGTAAGGATTTCAATCGTTCCATTTTTTGCTCGACACTTACAAATCTTTTTTTAATAGGAATAGCTTTTTTTATAAAAGCACCCTTATAACGGATAATAACCCTAAAAAGATCCCCTATCGTAAGCTCATCGATTTCTTTAGGTTCTTGTCTATTTAATAGAGAAAGCATTCTCCCTCTACTAAAATAAACAGAGCCTTTATCTAGGCTTTCTTCCATTTTTCGAGCGAGTAGTTTATAGTAACGATATTCTTTTAGACGGCGTAGTAATTCTTGTTCGTCTATGAGCTCATCATCATCATCGTCTATTGCTTTAGGTAATAAACGTCTCGTCTTACTGTGGATTAAGGTGGCAGCAATAACAAAAAATTCGGAAGCAAGGTCTATATTAAACTCAGACATTGCTTTTAGATAACTAAGGTATTGTTCTGTTATTTGAGACAAGGAAATTTCTGTAATATCTAATTTAGAAGAACCTAATAATTCATCTAAGAGATCTAAAGGTCCATCGAAGTTTTTAAGGTGCAGTTGATACGATTTTAAGCTTTCATTAAATATCATGAGGATCTCTTAAGCATAGTAGTCTTTTTGGACTATTTCTTGCATTTTTTTATTAATTTCTTTATCAGTGAACTCTTTTATATCTTCGTATCTTTGGGGTGGGTGTACTATTATCTTCATATTAGTATCTGGGTTAGGAAGAGAGGCATCCGCAGAAAAAAAGTTATAAACCCCACATAGAGTTACAGGTAAGATATCCATCTCATATTGTCTTACAAGGGGGACATAACCTCTTTTGAAATCGTTCATCTCTCCTGTTTTAGTACGAGTACCTTCAGGGAAAATAATAATATTAGGATTCATTTTTTTCTTTAATCTATCAACTGTTTCAAACATTTTTGCCTGAGCTTCACGGGGTTTGGTCCTAGCGATAGGAATCCCCACTCCTAGCTTGAACATTGTACTAGTTATAGGTACTTTTAAGAGAACATCTTTCATTACCCAAGAAATAGGAGTCCCAAAAAGGGAGCCTGTAAGAGGGATATCTATTATAGAACCATGATTACTGACGACGATATAACGCTTGTTTTTATCAATATTTTCTAGTCCTTCCACCGTGTAAGGCTGACCAATCCACCATAAGCAACCTTTTGCCCAACGTCTAAGCGAACGACCTACCCCTTTATAAGAGTGTATTAATAAGAAAAAGATAACACAAGGGCTGTAAAAAAAAATCGTATACAAAGGAAGCAGTAATCTTATCATAAGTATTTGTTTAAAAATTAGAAGATTTTTGAATAGCGTTTTCATAAAATAGTACTCCCTACAAACTTTCAAAAAGTCGTAAAGTATTGTACTATATCTTTAGAAAATTGTAAATATTTTGAGATGATATTATTTTTTATTATCTAAGAAATGATAAGATTTTTGATAGAAAGCGATCATTGTGGGAGTCAAAATTTTACTACGTCTTGATTTTTTAATTTTAGCCACTTCTAGCCATTTTAGGATATCCCACTTCTCTCCTTGCGTTCCCCAAGAAAAAGGAGGAAGATACTTAGGTGTAGGAAGGAAAGGGGTGTGCATTATAGATCCTAAGCCCAGAATAGATGCAGGGCTTAAGATGGTCCCTACCCCTGTAGATACCCAATCCCCAAAAATAGTACCACAACCAATCATCGTAGTAGGAATTTTATTACTATTTATCTCAAAAGAAACATTAGTATAGGTGTATTTTAGGGTGGCACATTCCGTCCCCGCTCCAAGATTTACCCAAGAACCAATATAACTAAGAGCTATACACCCATCATGGGATTTATTAGAATAAGGACACATCGTAGAAAGAGATAGCTCCCCTCCTACTCTACATTCTTTACCTATAGCTGTTTTAGGTCTTAAAAAAGCTTTTGTGATAAGACAATTTTTTCCTATAAACACAGGCCCCTCTATAAGGGTGAATGCGGTGACTTTAGTATCTGCCTCAACGATGATTTTCCCTTGTGTGGTATCAAAATCCACAGGTCTTCTTATCGTAGCAGAAGGGTGGACAAATACGTCTTTTTCTATTTCTTTTAATTCAGGGTGGCTTTTTAGGTAGGATTCTATATCCTTCTCTATGGTATACTGTACCCCTTTTATGAGATCTTCATAGGATCGTATAGGAACAGAAACAACAACTTTAGAGGGGATTTCTTGGGGGAGGATTTCTTTATAGAGAGAATCTCTAAGAGTATCTCTAAGATTGCTTGTTTTTAGGGCTACCCATATCCCTTCTTCAGATACAAGGGCACTCTCTCTCTCCAAAGAACTCAAAATCTCTTCATCAAAAATAAAAGAGCTATTCCATAGAATAGCTTCTTCTTGGGTAGCCATGTATAAACTACCATTATAATCAGAGATAAGAGCATCGTAAGGTTCTGTGTAAAGACGGGGGATGATATAAGAAATATCATTTTTTGGGGAATTGGTGGAAATCTGTGTTCTTTGGCGATTGGTAAAAATCCCCACAGGGATATCATGCGCAAATTTATTAAGAGAGACTTCTTTTATGTTCTCCCATATAAAAGTCTCAAATAAAACAATTTTCATTATTAAGTACCTTTTTGTATTATTTTACAATCTTAGAAATCAATTCTTGTCTTTCTTCTATTTTAGTTTCTAAGCTTTGGATAATATCTAAGCCTTTTTCGTGTAGGGTGCATAATTCTTCAAAAGATAAATCGTCGTCATTGATGGTATTAATAATGGTATTAAGCTCTTCTTTGAGCAAAGAGAAAGATGGACTTGTAGATTTTTTCATATTATAAGACTCCTTTAGAAAGAATGAGACTAGGCTCTATGATATCGGTACTAGGAACAAGAGAACGAAATAGAGTTAATTGTCTTTTAGCAAAACGTCTCGTATCTCTTATTAAAATTTCAGTGGTTTCGTTTAGATTTTCGTTATTTAAGAGGTATTGGGCAATGTGTTTATATCCTATGGTTTTCATAGGCGCTACATCACTTCCAAATCGGGCTATCAAACCCTTAACTTCCTCAATAAGCCCCTGCTCTAGCATAAGATGCACGCGCTTTTCTATTTTATTATATAAAATATCTCTATCTATAATAGATTGGGTGAAATACCAATCCCAATTAGGTTTTTTGTTGTGGAGATGGAGCTCTGAAAAGAGTTTTCGGGTAACATGTATAGCTTCTAAAGCTCTTATAATCCTTAGGGAATCCGTGGGTGCAATTTTTTGGGCATAGGTGGGGTCTTTTTGGTGTAATTCTTGGTATAAAGGAGCGATTCCTTCGTTAAGGGTTCTTTCTTGTAGGAATTCTCTATATTTTTGATTTCGGGATTCTTCTTCAAACATACCATAGTATAAGGATTTTAGGTATAAACCTGTCCCTCCCACAATAATAGGGAGTTTACCTCTTTGGTGGATATCTTGAATAAGGGGAATAGCACTATCACGCCATACACCAGCATTACACATGTCTGTAGGCTCTAGGATATCTATTAAATGATGAGGGATAGATGCCATCTCTTCAGAACTAGGTTTAGCAGACCCTATATTGAAATATTTATATATTTGAACGGAGTCGCAGGATACGATTTCTCCATTTAATTTATCAGCACATTGTAGGGCTAAGTCTGATTTCCCAGAAGCTGTAGCCCCAATGATGGATAAAACTTTAATCATTAAATTCGTATTCTATATTTCCACTTAACACTTCTCTTATAGCAAGAAGGGCTAGTTTTTCTGTAGTATTAGGTCCCACAGCAATCTCTGTAGCATCGTTATGCTCTTGAGATAATGCTCTCGCATACTTTATCGTAGCAACAGTAGCTTCGTACTTATTCCCAGATAAAGATAAAATTTCATCTAATGGCAATGGCATGGTTACCCCTTTAAAATATTTAAACTATTAATAAATATTATACTATATTATTTATGTTCTTGTCAAGAATTTATCCTGTATTTTAAGTATATTTTTTTTAGTTGACGTATTTTTTTTAGTCTTGTATAATATACAATAAATACTATATAAGGAATACTATATGAAAGTAGCCGTATTAGGCGCTGGAAGCTGGGGTACTGCCCTATCTGTCGTGTTAGCAGAAAACAATCAAGTTACTTTATGGAATGCCTTTGAAGATACCTTGAATATAATTAAAGATAAGGGAGAAAACACTAAATACCTTCCTGGGGTACCTATAACAAATATCTCTATAGAATCTAATATACAAAAAGCCATAGAGGGGAAAGATATTATTGTCATGGTAATTCCTAGTAAATTTTATAAAGATGTTATTCTCCAACTCGCCCCTCATGTTACTAAAGATCAAATTATCGTTAGCGCCACTAAAGGACTAGAATTAGACCCTCTTCGTACTATGACTGATATAGTGGAAGAGCTACTGCCCAATAAAAGAGCTGTGGTAGCTCTTAGTGGCCCTTCTCATGCTGAAGAGGTGGGGAGAAAATTATATACCTGTCTTGTAGCCTCTTCTGATGATGAAGAAGCTACAAAAATTGTACAAAAGTGTTTTTCTACATCCTGGACAAGGATTTATACCAACGATGACCCTCTGGGAGTAGAAGTGGGAGCTGCTATAAAAAATATTATCGCTATTGCAGCAGGGATAATTAGTGCTAGTAATCTAGGAGATAATACCCTAGCAGCCCTTATTACGAGAGGAATCGCAGAAATGACGAGATTTGGGGTCGCTATAGGGGGGAAGGCTACTACCTTCGCTGGGCTTACAGGAATTGGGGATTTAATTGTAACCTGTTATTCTCAACACTCTCGTAATCGCTATGTAGGTCAACAGATTGTTTTAGGCAAAAATATAGAAGAAATCGAAGCTAGTATGGTGCAAGTGCCTGAAGGGGTAAGGGCTGTACGACAAATCCACGAATACGCTCAAAAAAATAATATTTCCGTTCCTATTATTGAATCTGTCTATTCTATTCTTTATAAAGGCTTGTCTTTAGAAGAGTGGAAAGCCATGCTCACAGAACGTCCCCTTACAAACGAAGATAACTTTTAAAATGAGACACTATACTATTGAGCAATTGAAAGACAAGGCTTTGTACTATATTAGTTATAGAATACGCTCAAAAGCAGAAGTTTTAAAAAAACTCCTTTCCTTAAACGCTAAACCAGAAGAAATAACTCTTATTCTGGACGAGTTATCGGAACTAGGGCTTATCAATGATGAAAAGCTTATTCCTAGTTTTATTCGACAATATATAGAAGTTAAAAATTTTCCTCTTAGTAAGGTTAAAAGTGAACTACGTAGAGTGGGATTTGAGTCTTATTTGATACAAGATTCCCTAGAAAAATATCTTACAGAAGAAGACTACTCCGAAGATACACAAGCTTTAATCGTGCTAAGACAAAAGTATAGATCCTTGCTCCCTGAGGATCAAAAGGTAATCTCTTTTTTAGCACGAAAAGGCTTTAATTATGGAATTGCAAAAAAAGCTTTAGAAGTTTTTAAAAATTCTGCCCATGAATAATTTCCCAATGAATAGAGGGGAAGTCTAGCTCCCAATAAATTTTTATCCTGAAAATATCTTGTTGATGATAGATCTTATTCTTCGTTCTGAAATACCAAAATGGGTAGCCAGTCTAGGATAAGTCCACCCTTCTCTATAGTATTTTAAAATCTGCTCATCTCTCAGCATTTTTTGGGCTGTTTCCAATCTAGGAATCCATATACTTTGTTTCATAAAATGATAGACGATGGCGAGAGCCTTGATACGCCCTGTTTCTGGGGCGTGTTTTTCAATAATATTTATAAGCCTCTGCATTCTAAATCGTGTTGTGCCCTGTTTTTGAGGAGCTTTAATGTTTGGCTGTTTCAAGGGCTTTTTCGTATTCGTCTTTAGAGAATTGGAATTGTCTAACTCCGTGTGGTATTCGTATAATTCTTTTTTTGTCATCTTTATTCACCCATGATTCCATTTCTTCAATAATAGCTAAGAATTCTTTATCGCTATCTGCAAGAGATTTAACAAAATTAAGAAATGTCATTTTATCCCCTTAAAGTATTTCTTCTGTTTTTACCGTCATCGTGAGGTGGTCTACCTCTTCTTTCACACTTAAACCAATAGCCTCAAGATCAGAGGTATCCAGCTCTTTGAGTTTATTTTTATCTACTTTTTCTGTCCTTTGTATGAGGGCATGAAAAGGGGATTCTTTTAATAAAATAACAAGCTCTTGTATCGTTTTAGGGTATTTTATTACTCGTCCTTTTTTAAGGGAAAAAAGCATCGTCGTCGTTTCAAAACTCCTCTTATCCTTGCTGGTTAAGGTGTCTATATTCTCGAGAACATAATGCTCCAATAATATTCCTGTAGCTTTTAACTCTGTAGTTTGGGTGGATAATTGTTCTTGATATTTTACTTTGATCCTGTCTATTTCTTCGTTCATAGAGGTTTCTGCAAATTGTACTTCTCTATAAAGGTCGGAATGTCTTTGGCTCATAACTAAAAAGTCTTCTGAGCTTTTTATGGTATTTTTCTTTTTATGTGCCATTTTCTAACTCCCTGATAAAACGATAAGCATCATCGTTAGCATTTGAAAGAAGATGACACCTAAAAATAGTCTATTTTGTTCTTTGGAAATACGGAAGCTGTCGTAATTTATTTCTCTAATGGTACTTAACTCCCCTTTAAGGGTTTTTAGTTCTTTTATAATTTCTTTCATTATTCGCTCTCCTCTAGTTTTCTAAGCCCTCGCCATTTATAGCGAGGCTCAGTTTTGGTGGGGTATTCTGTTACCAGCAATTCACATTCTTGGTCTTTATAGGTATCGAACAGGACTTGGACGATGGGGAGTATCTTGTGAGGGATAAGCACACGATATAGCTGTGCCTGTATATCAAAAAACTCCATGAAGAATAGAACCTTACTGTCATAAGGGACTATAATGATATTGCACATTATTCCTTTTAGAGTGATGATCTTTATTTCTGAGGTCATATCATTCTCCCGTCAAGGCTAAGGCTCTTTGGGTAGAATCTATTTTAGCGAGTACATTATCGCAATAGTTCCTATGGTTTCTAATCCTTTGTTCTTCTTTGTATACCAAGGATTTAAGGGTGGAAAATACCAATTGTTTTTCCGTCTCGGATAGGGTGCCTCCTTTTTCGTTTACTTTTTGTAAACATTGGTCGATAAATACAAAGCTGTCGACGTTTTCTTCAAACGATAGCCTGATATCCTCTCGAATTTTTATTTCTTCTTCTAATTCAGGTATAAGCATAGTTAGCTCCTTATATTGATATTATTTTTGTTATTATTCGAATAATCACTTGAAAAAAAAATTTTTTGTGTTATAATTTATATTGAAGTATGTCTAAAACACACTAGCCCCAACAATTCAGCTTATTAGCCAACTATCAATCAATAAATATGATTATATCACGCAATAAACTAGTTTATTGACACATTGTTGACTTATTATAAACTATTATTGACACAAAGTCAACAAATAATCAATAAAAAGTCAATATTATTTATTTCATATAAAACAGGAGAAAATTAATGGACTTGAGAAAAGTTAGAGATTCTTTAAATATCACTCAAACAGAGCTTGCTGAAAAATTAGGAGTGACAAAATCCTATATATCTTTATTGGAATCAGGAAAACAAGCGCCGAGTAAAGGAATCCTTAAAAAAATGGAACTTCTTAATAGTGAAGAACTACAAGAAGTGAAGATGGATCATATTGAGCGTATTCCTTTATTAGATATACAAGCTTCTGCTGGGACGGGGATTTTAAACTACGATAGGAATATAAAAAGCTGGGTGGGTATGCCTGATATTTTTATCTTTCCTCATAACCCTAAGCATGTGGCTCTTTTGGAAGCCCAAGGGATTAGTATGCAACCTACGATAGATCATAAAGATCTTTTACTGGTAGCGGAAAATGAAATAGAGATTATTAGTGAAAAAATGTATATTATCCGTATGGCCGATGAGCTGAGGGTGAAAAGGCTTATTCGTAAGTCTAATGGTAATATTATTATATGGAGTGAGAACGAGGCTTTCGGTAGGGAAGAGCTGACTCCTCAAGAATGGGAAGATAGAGGAATCGTTATTGTAGCGAAAGTTATTAAAGTTATTAAAGATGTCTAGTTAAAAATTCCCTCTCCAATTGTCTTAGGCTATTTTTATCTTTATATGTTATGGAGTTGATTATATGAAATACCTATTACCCTTATTTCTACTTATTTTTGTCCCTAGCCATGCTAGTCACGCTCTCGATGCCTCTTATGATATAGGCAGTGATTTAGTGCTATTGCAGACTGCTCACTCATGGTTTGAGACTAAAGATTATGACCCCGACTTAT
>CAMQVI010000020.1 GCA_947038195.1 uncultured Brevinema sp. | reverse complement strand
GGGTACTCTATATCAAAACTAACATGGGTAGCAATAATCTCTAATTCATAGCTCAGAGTATGAACAACATCAGCACCACCATTGGGGTCTACCGTCGTAGTTTTAATCACAAAGGGGAATTTATTTCCTATACCTATAGGGGGAACCTGATATACAGCAGTAGCTCTATAAGGATAAGGGGGGGTAAATGTCTGCTCTGCGCTATAACTACCAGCAGTACCTTTAGCATATGTTACTTCAATTTTTTTCATCCCATGAGGATCTTCATATCTTATACTTATAGGAAGAGTAATTACTTCGTGCCTGGCAGCCATATCTACATTCTCTACGGTAACTTTATGGGCGGTAGGACGGAAAATAGAATCAACATTAGGATTAACATAAAAATCTCTTATGGTACAGGACATGCTTAAGAACAATAATGGGCTTAAATATAGGTATTTTAACATGATTATCTCCATAATATTTATCGGTACTACCTATAGTATACTATACCTATCTCTTAAAATCAAGCCTTTCCCCCTTATTAATAATATATTAATTCTTGATTTAAGAACAAATATCGCTTATAATATAGAAACGATATTATATCAAGGAGAAAAGAATGAAGATTTTAGTACTAATGAGTATACTATTTATGGTATCTTGTGGAGAGAAAGACCCAAATGCTCCTAAAAAATCAAAATTACTTTCTACAGAGTTGAAAAACACCTCTTGGGAGATGCCGGGTTATGAAGTAGCTGGATTCTCTATGTATGAAGATACGGCTTCTATTTCTATGAGTGCTACCTCTTTTATTTCTAATGCTACGATAGTGGTATTAGATGAATCTAAAAAGGGTGATTTTGTAGTGTTCAATATGTACACAGATACAGGAGATAACAGAGTCCTTGGGGTTTCTATTCTCTCTAACGATATGATTAGAGTGTCTATTATTAACGCAGATGATGATATTGAGGGATATAGAGCGACTCATGAGGGAGCCCTTGGCGTTAATATGACTAAGGTACAATCATAAATGATAAAATATTTTTTAAGCATTTTTTTAATTGCTGTTTCTTGTGCCCCATCTCTTTCTACAGGTGATACTAGTGAGTCTTTTTCTTCTAAGCTGGTATATACAGAATGGAAGAAAAGTGGTTTTAACCAAAAACAGTATATTAATTTTATGGATGAACAAGTGAAAATGGGTGTAGGATCTTTGCTCGCTACCGCAGCCACAGATTTTACTATTATAGAAGAAGATAATAGCTATCTTTTAGTGAGCATGTATGAAGATCAATCGCCTAGCCTTATGGCACTAGAGTTAGTAGATGAAAAATCTATGCGCGTTTTAGTCTGGCAAAGTAACATTGTGCCTACTACAGAGGAAATTAAAAAAGTCTTAACAGAAAACGGTGTTCTTTACACCCTTAAAAAGAAGAAAAATAAAAAAGCCTCTTTATGAGGCTTTTTTATTTTTCATACAAGGTCTAAGTCTTTGAATGCTGCTGGTATAACTTCTATCCTATCTGAAATACGTACATGTAGAAATTGTTGAATAGCCATTAAGGTGCCTGTGGAAGCACTAGGGCATCCGTTACAAGCTCCAAGATATTCAATAAACAATAAAATTTGATCACCATCTTCTTTTAGGTCAATAAGCTCCATATCCCCTCCGTCCATAACAAGCATTGGGCGAATGTATTCATCTAATTGAACTTCAATCGCTCTTAGTTTTTGGACTAGGCTCATACCATCAAAATCTATATCTAATTTTTCCATCATTGTCTCCTTTTATATTCTTCCTGTTTCTTTTAGAAATTCTTCCACTTCTCTCATCACGGAAGCTTGATCTCGTTTTTTTACTTTTCTAATAGGATTTCCTGCGTATACAGACCAAGGTTCAAATTCAAAATTAGGCGGAACAAAACTATTTGCCCCAATAATGGATCCCTCTAAAATGATATTATTAGGCATAACTACGGTATTAGATCCTATCCCACTATATTTTTTTAGTACCACATCTCCTGTAATTTGAGCTTTAGTGCTAATAAGGGAATGTACATAATCATTACTTTGTAACCATATTTTAGCACCCCCACCTATCCCAGAAAAATCTTCCATCGTGAAATGGTATTTAGATCCTGCTACTAGGACAAAACGATCAATAAGACAAAAATCTCCTAGATCAAGAGTAGGTGATATCATCGTATAATCTAAAATATTACAGTAATCCCCTACTTTCATGGTGTCTTTGTGCTTGAAAATCACTGTATCAGCGATATGTGTATGTTGTCCAACATTCATTATTTATCCTCTCTCTTTTTTATTATTTATAGTCTATAATATTTTGGACAAATAGGCAATAGTTTTATCGATTTCTTCTTCTCTAGTAAAACGAGATAGACTAAAGCGACATCCTTGTGCTTTTAATTGGTCGGAAGGAGTGCTGTTGAGGCTCTGTGTAGAGCAAGCTGACCCATTAGAAATAGCAATCCCTTGTTTATTCAATAGCCATGCAACACGCTGTGTATCCAAATGAGGAAAGTGAATAAAACTCGTATTAGGAATACGAGAAACATTTTTACCTCTAATCACACTGCTAGGACTCTTGGCGAGAATAAAATCCTCTAGCTTATCTCTTAAGCTAACAATTTTTTCTGTTTTTAGCTCCATATCCTCCGTAGCAAGGGCAATAGCTTCTCCCATCCCCACAATATACGCCGTATTTAAAGTCCCAGAACGAAAGCCACCCATTTGATTGCCTCCATGAAGAAGAGGGACAAGAGGGGCTTTATCTCTAAGGTACAACGCCCCTACTCCTTTAGGTCCATGAAATTTATGAGCAGAAAAAGACATATAATCAATATGTAATTCTTGAAGATTTATAGGGACTTTCCCCACTCCTTGAGTGGCATCACTATGAAAAGGAATATTATGTTCCTTAGCTAATGCTCCTATTTCTTGGATAGGGAGTATTATACCCGTCTCACTATTCGCATACACCATGGAAATAAAAAGAGTTTTATCTGGGTCAAAACAAGAATTCACATCACTCATAGAAATCACAAAATCCTTATGGGGGACTTCCACTATCTCCAATCCAAACTCTGCTAAATGCTTTAAACTGGCTTTAACGGCAGAATGTTCTAGGCTAGAAGTGAGAATCTGATTTTTAGAGCCTTTATTTTTCAAATAATCAAATAAAAAACTTTTATGAACGGTATTGATACTTTCTGTAGCGCCTGAAGTGATTACAATAGTATCCTCATCTCTTGCATTAAGCGATAGATAAATCTGATCGGAAGCTTTATCTATCGCCTCGTGGGTATCCTCTCCAAAAGAATGAGGGGAATTGGGATTACCGTACTTATCCTCAAAATAAGGCATCATCGCATCTACTACAAGAGGATCTACTCTAGTCGTAGCATTATTATCAAGATAAATAGCTGGCATTTTCCTTCCTTTATGCTTATCTTTATATTATAATAAATATTATAGGGGAAAATCAAGAGTTTTTCTTATTTTCTTACTTGCAAAAAAGATAGAATCTCTTTATAATGTTATTATAATTCAAAAAAAGGATGTTCGAAAATGGATTTGAAACTTAACAAAAATGGTTTTAAAAGACCTGGCCCCGTAGTATTAACCGTATTAGACGGTGTGGGAATGAGTGAAAAAATAGACGGTAATGCCGTGGCTGGTGCAAACACACCTGTATTAGATGCTCTCTTACAATCTGAAAATCATAGACTTCTTAAAGCTCATGGTACCGCTGTAGGGATGCCTACTGATGATGATATGGGTAATAGTGAAGTGGGTCATAATGCTCTAGGAGCAGGACGAGTATTTATTCAAGGAGCGAAAAGAGTCAACGAGGCTATTGCTGATGGTTCTATTTTCACCTCAGAAACTTGGAATAAACTCGTAACACAAACTAAAGAAAAAAAATCTACCTTACATTTTATTGGATTATTGTCTGATGGTGGGGTACACTCCAATATCGTACAACTTATTGCTATGGTAAAACATGCTGCTTCTCAAGGAGTACAAAAACTCCGTGCTCACGTTCTTACAGATGGACGTGATGTGGGTGGACGTTCTGCTATTGATTATGTTAAGCAATTACAAGAAACCTTTGATGCGATTAATAAAGACGGTAAGGATTATGCCATCGCTTCTGGAGGTGGACGTATGCTTATTACAATGGATAGATATAATGCCGATTGGTCCATGGTAGAAAGAGGTTGGAATGCTCATGTTCATGGTAAAGCTGACCACACATTCCCTTCTGCTATTAAAGCAATAGAAACTTTCTATGCAGAAGATGAAGCTAGAAACGACCAATATGTACCGTCTTTTGTTATTGTAGATAGTAAGAACAATCCTATAGGTAAAATTGAAGACAATGACTCTGTTATTTTCTTTAATTATAGAGGAGATAGAGCTATTGAGATTTCTATGGCTTTCACCTTAGATGAATTGAATCATTTTGATAGAGAGGTGAGACCTAAAGTCTTATATGCAGGAATGATGCAATATGATGGTGATCTTAAATTACCTGAATTATTCTTAGTTACTCCTCCTAAAATTGATAGACCTGTTGGGGAGTATTTTGTCGCTAATGGGCTCTCTACCATGGCTATCTCCGAAACTCAAAAATATGGTCACGTTACTTATTTTTGGAATGGAAATAAAAGTGGTTATCTTAATGAAAAATTAGAAAAATACATAGAAATTAAATCTGATAATATTCCTTTTGATCAAGCACCTGCAATGAAAGCGAAAGAAATTACCGATGAAGTACTTGCTGCTCTTGAAAGTGGAAAATTTGACCATATCCGTATTAATTATCCTAATGGAGATATGGTAGGACATACAGGAGATTACGATGCGACCGTGTCTTCTATGGAAACAACAGATCAACAACTAGGTCGTGTATTAGAAGCTGTGAAAAAAGTAAACGGGATTTTAATTGTCCTAGCAGATCATGGTAATGCTGATATGATGTGGTCCGTAGATAAAAAAACAGGTGTGAAAGCTCCTCATACGGCTCATACTTTAGCGCCTGTCCCTTTTGCTATTTATGATCCTAATTATAATGGGGAATATACCCTTGCTAAAGTAGAAGAACCTGCTGGATTGGCTAATGTGGCTGCTACTCTTTGTAATCTCTGTGGTTATGAATCTCCTGAAGGGTATTGTGAATCTCTCATTAAATTCAAATAAATTTAATACTCTAAAATCATTAAAAAGAGCATCTATAACTAATTATAGATGCTCTTTTTTTATTATTTTTTATTGAGAAGATTTTATTGATGGAATCTTGTCTGCCCCACCACGTTTATTGAAGACACCTTGTCTGCTCAGCTGTGTATAAGCCCCCACTTTTATTGAGGGAAATTCTATCTATCTCTCTTGGAATAAGCCCCTATGTCCATTGAGGACACCTTGTCTGCTCCACCTAAGACAAGCCCCCCACTTCGTTTATTGTGAGTCTCTCAGGATTGATTGAGGATGCCTTGTCTACACCTCTTTAACGCAAGCCCCCCCGTCTATTGTAGTTAGCTCTAGCTTGTTTAGTCCAGCCAGCAAGAATACTTTTATGTCTTTGATCTACAGGGCGACCATGTTCTTGTCTTTTCATTAAAAGCTCTGTGGATTCTTCTCTAAGCTTACGCCAGTTATCTACTCTTTCTTGGTCAATGGAACCGTTTTCTATCGCCTCAAGCACCTTACAGTCTGGCTCTTGTTCATGATTGCAATTTCTGAATTTACAATTTTGGGCTAAATCATCGATGTCGCTAAAGGTTTCGTTTAGAGCATCATCTCCATCTATCCACACTCTTAGTTCTCTAATCCCTGGATTATCTATGAGAATCCCTCCATTAGATAAGAAAATCATATCTCTTGAAGTGGTTGTATGTTGACCTTTTTTATGCTTTCCTATATCTTTAACGACTTGTTTTTGTTCGCCTAGAAGTACATTCACAATAGTAGATTTTCCAGCCCCAGAAGAGCCTACAAATACGCTTGTTTGTCCTTTTTCTGTATAAGATTCTAATTCTTTTAATGTTTCAGGTTTTAGAGCATTCGTTACGATGATTGGGGTGTCTACGACAAGCTTATTCGCCTCTTCTAAAAAGGGCGCAGCTTCTGCGATAAGATCTACTTTATTAAGGATAATAACAGCTCTCGCACCACTTTCGGCGATGAGAGCAAGGTAGCGTTCTATTTTACGAGGATTAAAATCTTCAAAGAGAGACACAACAAGAAATATCGTATCAGCATTAGCAGCGATAATTTGTTCTTGGGAGGTTTTACCTGAAACTTTTCTTGAAAGCTTACTTTTTCTTTTGAGCATTTCTTCTATCATGGCATATTCTTTTTCTAAGGAGCATAAAACCCAGTCGCCTACAGCTGGCCACTCTTCTTTAAGAAGGTCTTTACGGAGTTTTCCACGAATACGAGCATAATAAGTACCTTCTAAACAAGTTAAATCATATCCAGAATTATGTTTTCTAATAATACGGGCTGGTAAGAACTTGGTGTTTTTGAGTTGTTTTTCGAAGAAGGGGTCCCACCCTAGTTCTTCTAACGTTTTTTCCATTAATAATCCTGTTTTTAAAATTTAGTAAGTTAGATATTATTTTTTATAAGTAATAGGATTAAAGATTCGTCCACTTCCTTTGAAAAATCTCATGAAGAATTCGTAATATTCTAAACGTAAGGTCTGAATACCTACAATAAATCCTTCCATACCAATCACAAAAATATTCCCTATAATAACAGTTACATAAGCCATCACAGTGTCGCCACCTGCTAGGTCTCTAAGCGTAAATACAGCCATCATCAAAGCAGCGTGGGTAAGGGCAAAAGCTCCTATACGAACAAAGGATAGGGTATTTGTGAGCATGGAGAGGAAAAATTCAAACATATCGAAAATCCCCATCCACCAATCTTTTATAGAACCATGCCCATAAATGAGTGCTTCCCATACTCTCTCTAAGCCTAGGAATAAACTAAGGGCACCAAATACCACAATAAGAGGAAGGGGTATGGGCTCACCTAAAAAGGCTGTGTACGCCATTACGAGAACAATAAGATAAACAATGAAAGCTGTTAATCCTTTGTGGGAGAAGAATAATCCTCCCCAATCTCTCATACGTATCGTATTAATGACACCTAAGAAATAACTAAAACAAATGACAAAGACTCCGAAAATCGTGGCATACATTAATATAGCGTTAATATTGTGCATAGGGCTAAGCCATAAAGCTGCAGGGACATTATAGCCTGCTAGTTTTTCGTAACCAAAATAGGAACCGTACAGGAATCCGAAAATCGTAGAAGATATTCCTACCCATATCATAATTTCAAAGATCATCATAAAGGGGGATTTTTTTTTGAAGATTTTACCACCAAGTCCTAAGAAAAATAATAAAGCCCCTTGTCCTACATCTCCAAACATTGCTCCATACATGAAAACATAGAGTATAGCAAAAATTGGAGTGGGGTCTATTTCTTTATAGTTAGGCATACCAAAGGTAGTAACTAATTGTTCAAAAGGTTTGAAAATTTTAGGATTGGATAGCTCCGTGGGGATATCTAATTGTATCGTGAAAGTATCTGCTTCTGTAATCGTTAGCTCAAAATTATCTTGGCACGTTTTTTGTAAGGCAGCTTTGAAAGATTTGAATTTATTAGAGGCTATCCACCCTGATAATAGGGCGAAGTGTCCTGCTTGTCTCAGTGATTGACGTATTTCAGAAATTTTAGTGTATAATCCCAAAGAATCATAGGCACAGAGTAGTTTTTCTAAAATAATAGGGGCTAATTTTTTAATCTCAAATTCTAACATTTCTTCTTGGTCACAAACTAAGGTATACTCAAAACCTAGTTTCATCATATTGGCCGTTCCTTCTCCGAAAAATTCATCGGGAAGTCCATGGTCTATATAGTACAACTGCTCTAATACAGCTGTTAATTCTGTTTTTTGGTCTTTAGGGACAGCGATAAAAATAATCTCAGAATCGTTCACATGTCCTTCTGTGGCTAATTCTCCCTCAAAACGGTGAAATTCATTTTCGAGAAGAGGGAGATTGTTGGTGTTAATAAGCCCTAACATAGCATGAAAATTCTCAGAGTTTTTAAGAATATTTTGATGTTTTTGTTGTGTTTCTAGGTACATACGTAGCCCTGCTATTTTTATAGCAATTTCTTCTTTTTGCTTTCTAATCAATTGAGCTCTACTTTCGAATTGATCTTTTTTAGTTTTATACTGTCTTAGAGTGTCCCCTATAATAGGAATCGCTAAAATCGTGTCGTTTTCACGTTTTACAGGATCAAGGTAGTATTGCCCAAAATAGGACTGTAACTCATCTACTGTTTTTTGGAGTACAGCAATAATTTTTTTCTTATCTACGGTATTCTCATGTTGCCATTGTTTATCAGTATCAAGAGCTAAGGTAGAGAATACCGAAGGCTCAAAATACCCTGACTCAACAATAAGCTGAGAAACATCTTCTACATCTTTTTGTAAAACTAAGACATCGAGCAGTATCATTTTTTGCGTTACAAACATGGTTACCTCACTCTTATAAAAATGGTAGAATATCTGAATGGTTAACCGCTAAGGTTTTAGATTCAAGTATTGTACCTAATTTTTGAAATTGTATTTTTTTTAATTGGGAAAATGCCAGAAAAGAGCTGATACTCGTTAACTCTTTACGGGCTAATCTTTTACATTTAGTTTGTAATTGTCTGTTGAATTCTAACCTTAGAGCTGAAGCATAATTTTCTATTCCTGTAGGGATATAATTTAAATCTATTAGGTGACGATAAAACTCATCTACCGTAGGAGCCATCGCAAATTTAGTCCATTCTTCATAGGATATGGCATGGGTAAGATTGGGAACATAACGAAGGGCATCTGCTGGCTCTACATTATAATGAAAACGATACCTATAAAGTGCAACAATTCTATTATGGTGAATAGGAATTAATAGCAATTCTTTTATTACTTTTTTACTATCTACATCCATATATTTAGAAGATTTTATAATTCGCCCTACATAATAATTTTCTAAGGCTAATTCCCAATAAAGGGCATTTTTTTCTTGTTCTACTTGATCCAAAACATCTCTAAAAATGAAATAAGGTGTCCCTTCTAGTAATTGAGAAAATTCGTGGAAAGACCTGATTTCTAACATTCTATTTATGGTAAGAGAAGGGGTGAATTCATGCCTATAAAAAACATCTTTAAAAGATCCTGAAATCAACATCCTTACCACATTTTTTAGATTTTCTATTTCATATTCATGGAATAATTCTTTTAAAAAGCTCTTTGTGGCTCCAGAAGAAATCATCGTGGCTACTCTTAGATATTCTATTTGGGCTTCTGTAGAAGAATCAATAAATTTTCTCGTGCTAGAAGTATCTAAAGAATAATGTTTTTCTTTCCCTGCAACTTTAGCCATAATTGTTTCGGCATCTTCTTGAAGAAAACTTTCTAATTCTTCGCTACTAAATAAAGACAAATACCAAGAACGAACGCGTACCGATAAGGGGATATACTGTACAGAAAACATATTTACTTACCCTTTCCAAAAAGATTTACATACTTGTTGGACTATATTGGTCTTGTTTTGATTGAAATGAAGTTCTAGCTCTTTTTTGATATCAGCAGTGTTGATTATCAATTTTTCCGTGTATTCTTTGACTCTTTCTAGCATTTCTTGTTCTAGCTGTTTTTTTTCTATTGATAATTCTTTGGCAAACTCTTCGTGTAGGTCTTTACTTTTTTGTTTTAATTTTTCTTGTAATTGAAGGACTTCTTTATCCCCTTCCTCACGAATCTGTACAAGCTGTAGCTCAATATCACATATTTGGTCAATAATAGACATGCTATTCTCCTGCGATCATAATAGAAAGATCGGATCTCATTAATTTTTTCTCCAAACTTCCAAAAGTCTCAATAAAACTATCACTATCTTTAGTTCTTGCTATCATTATAAATTTTTGACTAGAAGGATCATTTCTTATGTATTGTTGTAGTTCCATAAAAGGGTCGCCTTCTAAAAGTACCGTTTCTATTTCTACATGAAAAGATTGAGCGACATGTTTAGCGTAATCAAGGTATTTTTCAGCATCTCTTTTAAGGCTCTCCCCAAAAATAGAAGATTCTTCTTCAATGAAAATTTTATAGCGTTGAAGTTTGGCGATGGATTCATTGTCTAAGACATGGATAGCCACAATTTTAGCGTTCAAAAAAGCAGCCACTTCTACGGCTTTGTCTGTAGCTTTTTTACTTTCATCCGATCCTGTAATAGGAACAAAAATTTTACACATCATGAGCAGTCTCCTTTTTGAGAGCTTTTTTCTTCTCTTGTTTGGCTTTAATTCTCTTTATCTGAAAAAGGGTTTCCCTATCTTTTTCCTCTAAAATATTTTTAATAAACTTTATGGTTTCTACAGCTTCTGGAATAACAAAATTTTCTAAGGCGTTGATACGTCTTTGAGTTTTCTTAATCTCGTTCACAAGCCTCCAAGCCGTACTTTCGAGATAAGCAACCTCTGTTATAAGAGATTTAATCTCTATCGTTATTTGAAGTAACTTATCAAAATTAGGGCTCGTTCCTGAAATACCCATAGGGACTTTAGATCTATTGGTGGTCTTTTTTTCTGTATAAACCAATCTAGGGGCTACTACTCCCATAATAGAATGGGGAATAGGCTCTACTTCATAATCATGAGCTACGCTATTAACAATAAGATCTAAGTTAATTCCACCACTTTCTAAACGAACAAGATTGAGCTGGTGATAAACATTACTAAGTTTTTCATCTAAAAGCCCTCTTTTTTCTTTAATGTTAGCCACAATACTATTTAGATTGATTACTAATACTTCACGTTTTTGTTCTAAAAGCCCGTGTCCTTCTTTTGCTAATGTGGTTTCTTCTTGTAATGCAGTAAGATTGCTCTTTGTTGGGGTAACATTCGCCATTATATACCTCTACTCATTTAATCTTCGTCTTTACCTTTATAGTAGCGAATGAGCTCTTTCGTCCCTATGTTGGTAAGCTCACTTTTAGGGAAAATAGAAAGAATTTCCCAGGCTAGGTTAAGACTTTCTTCGATAGAACGATTGACGTTAAAACCTTGATTGATAAATTTTCTTTCGAACTCTCTTCCAAATTTTAAATACAATCTATCCGTATCGGACATCTCTTCCTCGGAAACAATAGCAGCAATAGCTTTCATTTCTATGGAGCGCGCATAAGATGCGTATAATTGCATAAATAGTTTAGGATGGTCTTCTCTTGTCAAGCCCTCTCCTATAGCATCTTTCATCAAACGAGAAAGAGAAGGCATGAGATTGATAGGTGGGGCAAAGTTTTGCCCATGCATAATTCTATCTAAGACAATTTGTCCTTCTGTAATAAATCCTGTGAGGTCGGGAACAGGGTGCGTAATATCATCCCCAGGCATGGTGAGAATAGGTACTTGAGTAACAGATCCTTCTTTACCTTTTACCCGTCCAGCTCTCTCGTAAATAGTGGAAAGATCTGAGTACATATAGCCAGGAAATCCTTTACGAGAAGGGACTTCATTACGAGCGGCAGCTATTTCTCTAAGGGACTCAGCATAGGCTGTCATATCAGTAAGAATGACCAATACATCCATATCTTTTTCAAAAGCTAAATATTCAGCTAGGGTTAAAGCTGCCCTAGGGGTAACAAGTCTTTCAATAGCGGGATCATCAGCATAATTTAAGAAAAGAGCAGTATTGTTAAGAGCTCCTGTTTCTTTAAAAGACTCAATAAAGAAGGTCGCATCATCATGCCTAATCCCCATAGCGGCAAATACCACAGCAAAAGGATTTCCACTTTTGGATTTAGCTTGAGCTGCTAATTGAGCGGCAAGCTGATTATGGGGAAGACCTGCACTAGAAAAAATAGGTAATTTTTGTCCACGAACTAGAGTGTTCATTACGTCAATAGCAGAAATACCTGTTTGAATAAAATCGTGAGGATAAGACCTTGCAACAGGGTTAAGAGGAAATCCATTGATATCTCTTATTTCTTCTGCATCGGGCATACGAATCCCATCTATAGGGCGTCCTAATCCATCAAAAACCCTTCCTAACATTTGTTTGGAAACACCTATCTCGAAGTTTTTTTGGAGAAATTTCACTTGGGTGGTGGTAGGATTTATGCCTGCTGTGTTACCGTATAATTGTAATACGGTAATTTCTTTAGTGATATCAATAACAATAGCTAGTTTAGTCGTGCCATCTTCTAGTTGGATTTCTGCTAATTCCCCAAAAGACACATCGGGAACAGCTTTTACAAAAATCAAAGGACCATTAATAGCTTTTAGTCCTCTGTAGGACTTTTTAATTTGAATATCCATTATTTAGCCCCCTTTGCAACTCTTTCGTATTTTAAACGAAGAGTATTAAGCTCATCTTTTATAAAGAGAGATAGTTTTTTAAATCCTTCCATGTCTTCGTTGGGGATTTCTATCCTCGCTCTTATAATCATAGGAAAACAATCTAAAGCACGAATTTCAAAAATAGGAGCACCTTGAGCTACGATTAGCCCCGCTTCTTTATAAAAATCCATGATAAGTTTTAAGATAGCTACTTGTTTCTCGGGAGTAGTATACATATCAATATCGTCATAAGCATTTTGTTTAAGGAATCCGTCTTTGAGAATTTGGACTACTTCCAATACCAAACGTTCATTGTCTGGTAAAGCATCAGCTCCGATTAATTTAACAATTTTTTGTAATTTTTCTTCTCTTAATAAAAGGTTGTATGCTTCTTGTCTTATATTTACGATATCTGGGTCTATATTTTTTTCCCACCAAGGAGATATATAATCTACATACTCACTATAACTATAAATCCAGTTTATAGATGGATAGTGTCTAGCCGATGCCAAAGCTTTATCTAATTGCCAGAAAGCACGGACGAAACGTTTAGTATTTTGGGTTACAGGCTCGGAGAAGTCCCCTCCAGGAGGAGATACCGCAGCAATCATCGTTACAGAGCCTTGGTTACCATTGTGCATTTCTACTCTACCAGCTCTTTCATAGAAAGATGCGAGTTTGGAGCCTAAATAAGCTGGGAAACCCTCTTCTGCAGGAATTTCTTCCAAACGACCAGAAAGCTCTCTTAAAGCCTCTGCCCAACGAGAAGATGAGTCTGCCATAACGGCTACATCATAACCCATATCTCTATAATATTCAGCAATGGTAATCCCTGTATAAATAGAAGCTTCACGAGCTGTTACAGGCATATTAGAGGTATTAGCAATCATTACTGTTCTATCAAAAAGAGGTCTTTGGGTGTGGGGATCTATTAATTTCGGAAATTCTTCTAAAACTTCTGTGATTTCGTTACCTCTTTCTCCACAACCTACATAAATTACGATTTTAGCATCAGACCATTTAGCTAATTGGTGTTGGGTAATGGTTTTTCCCGTTCCAAATCCACCAGGAATAGCGACAGCACCGCCTTTGGCTACAGGGAAGAAAATATCGATGATTCTTTGTCCTGTAAGAAGGGGCTCAGAAGGGAGAAATCTTGTTTTATAGGGTCTAGGAACCTTGACAGGCCAACGATGAGCTAGCTTTAGCTCGTGAATAGTGCCATTTTCATCTTCTAAAGTGGCAATAACTTCGTCTATGGTATAATTTCCTATAGGAGATATTGTTTTTATGGTACCTTTTAAGTTAGGTGGGATCATAATATGGTGTATGACCAATTCTGTTTCGGGAACAGAACCTATAATAGCACCTTTAGCTAAAACAGCTCCTACCATAACCGTAGGAGTGAACATCCATTTTTTATCCCTATTGAGGGCAGATACAATGGCTCCTCTTTTGAGGTATATACTGTTGGTTTCTTTAGCGATAGCTTCTAGAGGTCTTTGTATTCCATCGAATATTTGAGCAAGCAGTCCTGGTCCCAATTCTACAGAAAGCGGTAAACCAGAACCGTAAACAGGCTCATCTAGTTTAATCCCCTCTGTTGTTTCGTACACTTGAATTACAGCACTTGCATCTTCTATACTAAGGACTTCGCCTACTAATTTTAAGTGGGATATATACACCATTTCCATTAATTGGACAGATTCTGTTATTTCCATAGATACAAGAGGTCCATTTACACGAGTGATTTTACCTACTAATTTCATGATTTCTCCTTGATCATTTGCATGGAAACTGCTAATAGCTGATCTTTTTGCTCTTGAAACAAGGTTTTAAAAGTCAAATCTACAAAAACACCGCCTTCTGCTTGTATTAAAAATCCAGCAGTAATATGAGGGGCACTTTCTAAAGCAATATCCATATCTAATGCTTTACTATATTTTTTTATTATTTCTAAATCTTGTTCTCTTGCCTTTAAGATCATTTGGATAGCACCTAAAGCTTCTTGCACTTTAGCAAGCCATATCTCTAAAGTGCGTTCATAGACATCTTTGTGTTCTTCAATGTAATGTAATAATTCTTGATTTAAAAGGACGAATAATTCGTCAGTGAATTGACTTTCGGCAGTGAGCTCTTGAGTGGAAAAGATGAAATCTTGTTCTGCTTTAAGAGTTTCTTCTCTTTTTTTTAATTGAGACTTGTATTGATAAATTTCTTCTTCATGGTGTCGTTCTAATTCTTCACCTCGAGCAATCAATTTTTTAGTTTCTTCCATATTTACTTGGTTTTTATGATCATCTACTTCTTTTTTAGTTTCTTCTTGAATGTAGGCTATCATGTCTTGTAAAGCCATCCTTGTCTCCTATAGATCAGCTTTGACCTATTGCTTTTTTGATATATTCCATCAATCTTTCCCCTGCTTTATAGTCTCCTTTAGAAGAGCTGATCTCCAAAATCACAATAGGATTTTTAGAAAGTCTTACCTCTTCTATCTCTGCCTTTAAAGCCACAGCATAACGAGCAGAAATAACTAACAAAGCGAGATTTTTATCATGGACAGATTGGTGAAATATATCTTTTAGTTCTTCAGAAGTTTGGGGAGAAGTCACATCCATTCCCATCAGACGAAAGGATGGTGCAACTTGCTCTCCAACTAAAGCTAATACTTTCATATTAACTCCTTAATAATTAGGATATTTATTAGACTAATTTTCCCAATATCATAATAGCAACAATAAGTCCATAAATAGCAATCCCTTCAGATAAGCCCACAAATAATAAACTGGGACCTAACATTTTAGGATTTTCACTTACAGCTCCAATAGCAGCAGAAGCAGCCATTCCCGTAGCAATACCTGTACCCATACAGGCTAAACCAACAGAAAGACCTGCACCTAAGAATCCCAAGCCATAAGCTTCGGGTGCTAAAGCAGGACTAGCAGTTTCTGCAGCAAAAACAGGAGACACATTAAAAATAGTAGCAATGGTCACAGCGAATACTATAAAGAAAAAACCAGCAAATCCTCCTATTAAGCTTTTAGCTAAAACAGGTGGAATTTCGTGGTGTTCACGTCTCCAGTACATCGTAAGACCCACTAAACAAGTAAGGCATATAACAGCCAACACAGTCCCTAAAGGAAACATACTTAACCTCCGTAAGATATCGAATTTATATCTTTTTAAATATTTTTTTTATTACTGCCATTTTTTGTAAAATAAAAGCAAGGCTGTATCTTTTATTATAGGTATCTTATAATAAAAATATTGTATCTTTTATTATAGGATACCGATAATAAAAAGTCAATACATAAGTATATGTATTATACATAAGAAATCATAACTATAGGAATTTAATACCCGTGTCTTATCAATTCAAACTTATACTGTCCCATATAGAAGGGGCAATAAATCTAGGTCTTATAGCTCGCTCTATGAATAATTTTTCTCTCGATTCTCTAACGCTCATAAATCCACAACTATCTCTTGAGGATTCTAATATTTCTAAATTTTCCCCCCACTCTTCTCATCTCCTCGAAAAAGTATCCATTGTCTCTTCTTTAGAAGATATAAAAAATGATTGCGATCTTGTTATTGGTTTTAGTAGACGAACAGGACAATTTAGACGTAAAGATCTAAGTTTACCTACTCTTAATGAGTTTTTGATAAATAAATATCCCTCCTCCAGCTCTATAGCTCTTGTCTTTGGAAATGAGCAAGTCGGACTCAAGGATGATGAGATTAAGTTCTGTGATTTTCAATGCGATATCCCTACTACAGGAGAGTTAGGCTCTCTTAATTTATCCCATGCCGTGGCTATTGTCCTCTATGAATTAAATAGAATTCCCCTATCTTCTTCCCTTACAGAAGTTTCGAATCATCAAAGCCTAGCCAGTCTTATAGGTCTTTTAGATAGAGTTAATTATTTCAAAAAAGAAACTAAAAAAGAGCTTTTCATCCCTTATCTATCTAAGTTACTGAGCAGAGGGGTCAATAACCATGAGGACGATCTAGTCCTTAGTAATCTTTTTAAGCGATTAGAAGGTATCTTCCAAAAAAAAGATCATAAATAATCCTGTTGCTTTTTAAGACAAAATATAGTAAACTATTTCATGCAATTTATTGAGGAGAAATCATGAACACCACCAAACAACTTTACGCTAGCTATATGCTCTATCATGCTATTTTTTTAGAGCAAAGCTTTGACCATGATACTTTCGGAGCAGAAGAGCAAAGTGCTATTACTAATATCGCTCAATTTTCTTATTTGGGATTATATGCTTTTTTTAACCAAAAACAACACATCATGAACACCCAAAACTTTATTAAAGATAATTATCCCTTAAAGTTAAAAGTCCCTACCCTTGATACCCTTCAAGATATGATAGCTTTAGATAACAATATTCGAGAGCATCTCGGTGATGAGCTTAAGTATTACAGTGCTTTGGGAACTTATCTTTATAAAGAACACCAATCTTTCTTTCAAGAATATACCCTCTCACATCCTGAGGAATTGTTTTCTAGTACTATGTTCTGTTATGAGGCTTTACTTATTTTAGATCAATGTGATTATGATATAAATGATGCCTTAGAAGATATTAAAGATCATGAATATGAAAAAGAAATTACAGCCATTTTAAAAGTTTTAGAACTATAATCTTGCAGAAGTTACAGACCTAAATTTATGGGGACTTCTTTTATTCCCTAAAATATCTTATCAATAATGAGAAATTATTAAAAATTTCAATAAAAAAAGACACTAAAAAATAGTCTTTAGAGGAATAAAAAATGCTTAAGAAACATATTATTTTCGATATTGATGGGACTCTTATTGATACCGAAAAACGAAATAGCTTGGGACTACAAAAAGTCTTAAAAGAAAATGCTAATCTAGACATAACTCTTGAAACTCTCTATTCTAAAATGGGTGGGACTGGGAGAAATATTCTAAGGTCTTTTGACATAGATGAAGAACTTATTGATGGATATTTAGAAAAATGGATAACTATAGCCTATAACGATGAAGAAATATCTCAAGTAGATTTTTTTGAGGGCATAGAAGATACCGTCAAAACTCTCCATAAAAAAGGGATATCCCTTGGTATTGTCACTTCTAAAACAAGAGAATTACTAGCATTAGAACATTTTCCTCTGGAAGAGTATTTTGGATGTATGGTTTTAGCAGATGATACCTCTAGACATAAACCTAACCCAGATCCTTTGTTGCATTATTTGACCCTTACTGATAGCAAGGCAGAAGATTGTATTTATATTGGGGATACCTATTCTGATTTTCTTTGTGCCACAGAAAGCAATATGGATTTTGGTCTAGCTCTTTGGGGGGCTATTAACCCTTTAGAAGATGAAAAATTAACACGATTCCTCTCCCCTCTCGATATTTTAAATATCGTTTAGCATGTTTAGCATCTTAAATAAAATCTCATCAAAAAAGCTCTTGAATAATTCAAGAGCTTTTTAATTTTTTAAAATGATTTAATTATTTACGACGGCGAAGACCTAATTCAGAAGAACGTACAGGAGCAGTGAATAAAGCGACAGCTCTAAAAAAATGCACTAGTTTTTTGGTTCTATAAGCAGGTACTTTACTAATAGTATCTAATTGCACCCTCGTTATCACTTCTCTTGTCATTATTCCCTCCAATATTATAAAGTTAATTAACTTAACTCAATAAATTATCGGAAATATTCTGAAGTATCATAAGTAATATTTATCAGAAAAGGTAATTATTTTACTTACAATTAGAAGATTTAACCTTATGATCACATTTAGTGCACCCTCCGCAAAGAGCATTTCGGGATTTACATACTTGGATAAGATGCCACACACCTCTGTAAATAATGGGGCTAATAATACATAGTACAATAATATTTTTCATAATACACTCCTTCTGTTTTAATTATAGAAAGAATACCTCAGTCATATCAAGTATTTTACTATAAATTTTTCCATTATAGAAATTTATAGTAAAATACTTGAGATTGCCCTTTTTTATTTGTTATACTTGATTATAAAGAATATTAAATAGGAGCTCATTATGGAATCATGTCCAGCTTTGGCTTTGTTAAAAAAAGAGTGTAAAGATTGTGTTGCCACTATCAACAATATGGATAATTTAGACCAAAATACCCATTATCAATTATCACGTTTGGGAATTTGTAAAGGGTGCCCTATTACGGTAGCTCAAAACACAATATTTTCAGACCCCATCGTTTTCACAATCAATAACACAGAAATTGCTCTTCGTCGTAAAGATGCTGAAAATATCACAATTAATATCACCATTAACGAAAAATAATTATTCTATAACTTCAGGAGTTAAATGATGAAAAATATATTATTAATTGGGAACCCCAATGTGGGGAAAACGGCTCTCTTAAATAGATTGACGGGTTCCACTTATAGTATAGGTAACTGGGCTGGTGTAACCGTTACTAGACAAGAAGGGATCCTAAAAACAGATAAAGAATCATTTCATCTTCTCGATCTTCCTGGTATTTATAGCTTAATACCTTGTTCTGAAGATGAAGTCATAAGCGTTCGTGAAATTTTCACCAGTAACTATGACTTGATTATCAATATCATTGATATGAACAATCTCCATCAAAATCTCATGCTAACAGCTGAATTGCTTGAATTAGGGATACCCATGATAGGCGTGCTTAATTTTTGTGATGAATTTCAAAAAACAAGAGAAATCAATATTCCAGACTTGCAGGATTTTATGAATATTCCTATGCTCCCCATTAGCGCTATTACAGGTCAAGGGGTGGATAATCTTATTCATATGATCTCCCTCACAGATACTTATCATTCTTGGATATCTCCTAAGAGAGTCATTTCTCAAGATTCTTATAAAAATCTTAAAGACTTATTTCCTATGGCAGAAGCTCGTTATAATCTAGCTGGAATAGCTCCTGCTATTGATCCTAGTATCGTCTATACTC
This sequence comes from uncultured Brevinema sp., assembly GCA_947038195.1. Taxonomy (GTDB): domain Bacteria; phylum Spirochaetota; class Brevinematia; order Brevinematales; family Brevinemataceae; genus Brevinema_A. Next base: position 8,468 of record CAMQVI010000020.1, on the reverse strand, counting down.
AATTAGCTATAAACAATCCCCTTATCCTTAAAGTTTTTAGCTTGGATTCTTCTCACACAAATCCCATTATAGAAAATAATAATGATACCATCCCTAATTATCTTGATGATATTCTTACTAAAAAAGAGCTTATTATTAATATTACTGCTATTACCATTAAAAAAGGTCAAGAAAACAAAGTCAACATCGCTAAAAAAATCGATAAAATTCTTCTTCATCCTATTTTTGGCTATATTTCTTTTGGGGTGATTATGAGTGTGTTATTTACGATGGTATTTAATGCTGCTAATCCTTGGATTGATTTTATAGATTGGCTCATTGGAGAAAAATTTAGCACCTACGCAAATCTCGCTCTTGTAGGCACTGCTCCAGAAATTCATTCCTTTGTTGTGGATGGGTTAATCGGTGGTGTGGGTGGAGTACTAACTTTCGTCCCCCTTATCTTTATTCTTTATATTTTCTTAGCTTGTTTAGAAGAAAGTGGGTATTTAGCTCGTATTGCTATCCTTTTAGAATACCCTTTCTCTAAAATAGGGCTCTCTGGAAAATCCTTCTTCCCTATGCTTTTGGGCTTTGGGTGTACGGTGCCTGCTATTTATGGAACAAGAGTATTAGAAACCCCTGCTATACGTCGTTTAACTGCTATTGTTTCTTCTCTCGTATCTTGTGGGGCTCGTTTACCTGTATATGCTCTATTTCTGGCTGCATTTTTCCCAAATAATGGAGGATTAATGCTTCTCAGCCTTTATCTTTTAGGGATTTTCTTAGCGATTTTATTATCCTTTATTATGTCTCGTTTACCTATGTTCAAATCCAAAAATACTTGTTTCGTCATGGTAGTCCCCCCTTATCGTCTTCCTAACCTTAAAATCGTCCTTCGTACTGCCTCCTTACACGCTTCTTCTTACATAAAAAATGCTGGGGGCGTTATCTTAGGGATGTTAATGGTTATTTGGGTATTTTCCTATTTCCCCAACAATGGAAATGTCAGCGAATCTTATATTGCTAAAGCTGGAAAAGTCATACAACCTATCTTTGAGCCTTTAGGCTTTGGAGATAGATGGGAGCCTGTAGTCTCTATCATTCCTTCTCTTATCGCTAAAGAAGCTGTCGTAGGATTCTTTGGGCAAGTACTTCAAAATGAAGAAACAGAAGCGAGTAAAGAAACCGAAATTTCTCCCCCTATTACTATCGCAGGGGAATTACTGGAGATAGGTACTACCTTTTTAGGTACTATTAAATCCTCTCTTGTAGGAATGGTTACTTGGAATCTTAGCGATCAATTCGCCACCCCTAGTGAAGAAGAGCTAGAAGAAGAGGCTGGAACAGGTATCGTTGGTAAACTACGACAAATATGGCCCGATGAAAACGGCGCTAAAAAAGCCTACTCTTTTATGATTTTCATACTACTTACTTTACCTTGTGTGGCTGCTATGGGCGCTCTGAAGCAAGAGCTAGAAAATAGATATTTCTATTTTACAATAGCCTTATATTTACTATTACCCTACTTAGGCTCATTGATATTTTACCAATTGGCGATTTTATTTTAATCCCCTATCAATTACTCTTATTTAGAAAAATAAAAACACACACATGCTACGCTAGCATAGCATGTGTGTGTTTTTATTTTTAGTATTGTGTTTATGAATTTTTCGTGGTATACTATTAAAAGTAAAATAATAAGGAACTATACATGGATATCAAACATATACAATTAGTCGCTATAGATTTAGATGGGACTTTACTAAACTCAAAAAAAACATGTTCTCTCCGCACACAAAATGCCATACAAGCTGTATTAAAAACAGGGCGTAAAGTCTGTTTCGTTACAGGTAGAGGCGTAGTTGATACTGCTCCCTTTGCTCAACAATGTGGATTGACAGAACATATCATCACAGCAAATGGTGCTTATATTTGGGATATCCAAAATCAACAAGTTCTACAACAAACAGGATTAGATGCTGATATTGTGGACTACACTATTCAACTTTCCCGCTCTGAAAAAATGTTTTTATGGCTTTTTGCTCCCCATAATGTGCATTTTGAAACATCTGATTATCTCTATCAGGCTGTGATGGACAAATACCCTGATTTCACAAGCGATCATTGTAATTTAGACACAATCGATAATAAAAATGTCTTGAAAAGCTTATTTATTCTTCAGCAAAATAAAGCGCTAGAACTAAAAGAGCGTTTACAGCAAAAATATGGAGACCGTGTCTATATGATCATTAATAGTGCTCATACTGCTGATCCCGACGATGCGACAAAAGAACTCGTCTACTTAGAAATCCTTCACTCTGAAAGTAACAAAGGTAATGGTCTGGAACATCTTTGCGAGTACTATGGTATTCCCTTAGAAAACACCCTCGCTTTTGGTGATGAAGACAACGATATAGAAATGCTCCAAATTGCTGGTGTAAGTGTCGCTATGGGCAATGCTAACAAAAATGCTGTCGATACTGCCCAACACATAACGCTTACTAATGAAGAAGATGGGGTTGCTCATTTTATAGAAAAATATTTGTTGTAATATTAAGATAATATCGTTAGATTTAATAAAAAGCCCATCCTAAGCGATGGGCTTTTTATTTACTTATATTTTTTCATGGTATCCTATTGTATTTTTCACACATAGCATCTATATGATTTTTAATAATTAGATTATCTTTTCCCACAGGACGAAACGATCCTACATTCTTATAAATCAAACAGTCTTTATCATCTGTAAACAACTTAACTAAAGTTTCATCAAATCCTATAGCTGTATCTAGATGTTTTTGATGCTCAAAACTCTTAAAATCCACAGGGGTTTTAATATTCATATCTTTTAGATATTTTTTGTCACTATTTATAATAGCCACTCCAACTATTTTATAACCGTCAGTAATAACAATCCTGTCATTAATTTTCACTTTATTAAGAAGTTTGACACCTGGTCGATCTGTTCCAATAAATATAGCTTTGTATTCTTCAAAAACTTTTTCTATATTTGTCCCTTTTTTACCTTTTTTATCCCACCGACAACCAATTTTAAAATAGTTCATAGGTATCCCCTTTAATTATTTTATATATCTAATTTTACGTTATTTTAGAATAAAGTCAATATTATTTCCCTATCTCCCCTAACTCATATCACTTATATAAATAATATATAAACTCCACAAATAAAAACACCCTCCAAAATTGAAGGGTGTTTTTTATTAATATCTTTAGATTGTTTATTAATTTTCTTGAGCGAATTTTGCAGCTCTTTCACCGCTTCTTCGTCCAAAAATTGTAATATCAGCTACAGCGTTTCCCCCGAGACGATTTGCCCCGTGTATTCCACCTACTACTTCTCCAGCAGCATATAATCCTTTGATAGGAGTGTTATTTTTGAGTAATACTTGAGAATTAGTATTTACGGCTATTCCACCCATGGTGTGATGAATCACTGGGAGAACAGCAATAGCATAATAAGAAGCTTCTGTTAATGTTTTACCGAATATAGCTCTTCCTAAAGGATCTGTTTGAGAAGCAACACTTTCGTTATATTTGGTGATAGTGTCTTGTAAGACTGTTGGATCTGCCTTGATAGCTTTTGCTAATTCTGCTATAGTTTTTCCCGATTTGACAAGACCTAACTTTTCATAACTTTTTACGGCTCCCAAATTATTTCTAACTTGTTCATCATAAATCAAATAAGCTTTAGCTGGATTTTGTGCAAGGATAGCTGCTGAAACGACATCTCTTGTTCCTAGCTCATTGATAAATCTTTGTCCTTCTTGGTTGACCATAATCCCACCAGAACCTCTCACAGCTTCGGTAATAAGTAAAGATCTTGTCGCTTCACCTGTAGGGTGAATTTGTATGTACTCCATATCTTTGAGTTGTATTCCTAGTTTGTTTGCAATAGGGAAAATATCTCCTGTAGCACCTTTTTGATTACTAGTTTTGAATCCTTTGAGTTTTGGATTGTAAGAAACGATCATATCCAAATTAGCTCCAAAACCACCTGTTGCAATAACAACAGCTTTAGCAACAATACTATATCTTGTGTTTTTATCTTCTACAACAACACTATTTATTTGATTGTTTTGAATGTCAAAATTTATAGCTTTGGTATCTGTACGAATATCAATTCCTAATTTGTTTGCTTCTGTGATAAGACCATCTGTTAAATAAGGACCAACAGCATAGCCACCCTCAGGTTGGTGAGCACGTTTTTTACTACTTCCACCTAAAATAGACATTTTGGAAAGATCTATTCCTTTTGATGCCAACCAGTCAATAGTATTAGAACCTTCTTCTGAGAGGATTTTTACTAATTGAGGATCGTTTTTATTTTGCCCACCTTTCATGGTATCGTCATAAAAAATTTGAGGGGTATCATCGATATTTTGAGCTTTTTGAGGTATTGTACCAGCAGCATTTAGCCCACCTGTTGCATAAAGGGTATTCCCTCCTAGTAAGGACATTTTTTCGATCAATACCACATCACTACCATTTTCTGTAGCCGTAATAGCAGCCGTTAATCCAGCACCACCACCACCAATTACAAGGACATCTACCATGATATTAGTACCATTAGTAATTGCAGATTGTAAAGGGTCTTTCGTGTTTACGGTAATCTTATACTCGCCAAATTTAGCCTTTCCTAAAGCTTCAGCAACAGCCATTTTATAAGCAAAAGAAGTAAATGAGGCTCCTGAAATATTATCTACTTCTGGACTTTGACGCTCAATAATACGCTTTTCCAAAAGAGCAAAAGCCTTTCCACCGACATAAGCCGATTCATTGTGATTTAACACTTTAATTTGTTTAATTTTATCGCCGTCTACTAATACGGAAACTTCCATTTTTCCACCAAAACCTGGCCCTGTACCTGTTTGTTCTTTAGGCGCACAAGCTCCTAATAGTAACAAAATAATTAAAAATTTCATCCATAACTCCTATTGATTTATATAATAGTATAACATAGCTTTTTTAAAAATCAATTCTTTTAATGTTTATTTGCAAATAATTTTTTCCTATCCATAAACAAAAAATCCCTCCAACAAGTGGAGGGATTTTAAATAAATTGCTTTTATTTATTAATTTTCTTGAGCAAATTTTGCAGCTCTTTCACCGCTTCTTCGTCCAAAAGTAGTAATGTCTGATATAGCATTTCCTCCGAGACGATTTGCTCCATGTATCCCACCTACGACTTCTCCAGCAGCATACAATCCTTTAACAGGGGTATTGTTTTTGAGTAATACTTGGGATTCTGTATTTACAGCTATTCCTCCCATGGTATGGTGTATCACAGGGTTTATAGCAATAGCATAAAAAGGGCCTTGCTCTATAGGTTTAGCGAATCTAACACGTCCTAATGGATCTTTTTGTGCTACTATAATTTCATTGAATGAAGTGATAGTGTTTTGTAATTCTGCACTTGGAACCTTGATAACACCAGCAAGTTCTTCTAAAGTTTTAGCCTGACGAACAATACCTAATTTTTCATAATTTTCGATAATTTTTAGAGCGTTTCTTGTTTGATTATCATAAACAATAAAAGCCATTGATTTAGGTTGACTTAGTATACTAGCTGCTACTACATCTCTTGTGCCTAATTCATTAATAAATCTCTTACCCTCAGCATTAACAAAAATACCACCAGATCCTCGAACAGCTTCTGTGATAATAAAGGATTTTGCAGTTTCTCCCGTGGGGTTAATCTGAATTTGATTCATATCTTTGAGTTGTATTCCTAATTTTTCTACAATAGGGAAAATATCTCCTGTAGCCCCTTTGTGATTACTTGTTTTGAATCCTTTAAGCTTTGGATTGTTTGCTGTAACCATTTCTAAATTAGCTCCAAATCCTCCCGTAGCAATAATAACAGACTTGGCTTTTATAGTATACATAGTAGTATCACTTTCTACTTTTACACTATGAATTTGACCATTATTAATATTTAGTGCTACTGCTAGTGTATTTGGTCGAATGTCTACACCTATTTTTGTAACATAACTCTCAAGCCCTGCAAAAAGGTAAGGTCCTATAGCTGAACCATCTGCAGGTAAATGTGCTCTCGGATTGGAACTTCCTGCTAAAAGAGCGACTTTGGCAAGATCGATACCTTTATCTTTTAACCAATCAATAGTAATATCTCCCTCTGAAGTTAAAATTTTAACTAACTCAGGATTATTAATATTTTTCCCACCTTTCATCGTATCTTCATAATAGACTTGTTTACTGTCTTCCATACCTGATGCTTTTTGAGAGGAAGTTTCTGCGGCGTTTAAACCACCAGCTGAGTATACAGTATTTCCACCCAGTAAAGGCATTTTTTCAATGAGCATTACTTTACTTCCTGCTTCTGTTGCAGAAATAGCAGCACTAAGTCCAGCACCACCACCACCAATTACTAAAACATCCACTTCAACATCTGGTCCATTCGTTAAAGTAATGGGGTTTGGACTCTTCGTGTTAAAGTTGATTTTATATGCTTGAAGCCCTGCTGTTTCCATTGCTTTAGCAACGGCTGCTTTATAAGCATAAGAAGTGAAAGAAGCCCCTGAAATATTATCCACTTCTGGACTTTGAGCTGCAATGATTTTTTCCTTTAATAAAGGAAAGGCACGAACACCTATATATGCTGTTTCATTATGATTTTGAACAATAATATCAGTGATTTTATCTTCATCTAAGGTAATAGTAAGATCTAATTTCCCTCCAAAACCAGTACCCGAACCTGTTTGTTCTTTAGGGGCACAAGCTCCTAATAGTAACAAAATAATTAAAAATTTCATCTATAACTCCTATTGATTTATGTTATATTATAGCATAGCTTTTTTAAAAATCAATTCTTTTATAAAAATATTTGAAAAATACGCTTTTCAATTCTTAGGTAAATGAAAAACACCTCTATTACAAGGTGTTTTTTTATATTTATGTCCAAGCTTTTCCTATTCTTTTTTCATCATCATCATCTCTATCGTTTCTATTAGGTCTATCTGACCTGTCGTATCTGTTGGATCTATCTGATCTATCATATTTATCTGATCTATCTGACTTGTTATATCCTGATCTCTCTGGTCTATCCGATCTATTATAACCTGATCTCTCTGGTCTTTCTGACCTGTCCGATCTACCATAACCAGATCTTTCTGGTCTGTCACTTCTATCATAACTTGATCTCTCTGGTCTATCCGATCTATTATAACCAGATCTTTCTGACCTGTCACTTCTATCATAACTTGATCTCTCTGGTCTTTCTGACCTGTCCGATCTACCATAACCAGATCTTTCTGACCTGTCACTTCTATCATAACCTGATCTCTCTGGTCTTCCTGACCTGTCCGATCTACCATAACCAGATCTTTCCGACCTTTCTGATCTGTCTGATCTATTATATCTGCCGTCATTTTTGGTAGATTTAGTTTTTTGTGTTAGGGCTATATGTTTTCCTCTTCTCCATAAAAATGTATCAAGCTTACGGTATTCTACTCCTAATTCTAGGCGAATAGCTTTCATGATTTCAAAAAAAGAATTCTTACCAGAAACGGTAGATATTGTTTTTGGGATTTCGTAATACTCTAGAATACTAGCAAGATCTTCGTTGCTATCGTTCACCGTATTTCTTTGTTCTTCTTGAAGTGTTATGAGAACTAAAAAATCGCAAATTGGGTAAAGGCTTTCTTTAGATTCGGAATTATAAAAACTATATAAGGAACAATATTTAGTCATAAAAGAAAACTGAATCTTATCCGTCTTGGGATTTCCCTCCGCTGTTTCAAGAAATGCATCAATCACATCAGTCTTAGGTTGAGCACTCTTTTCTTTTTTGGCAATTATGTCTTCTTCTAAAGAGCTTTTATCTAATATATTTTTATGAAAGTCTTTTTCGCCTTTTATATATTTAGCGACTTCGTAGCATCTTGTACTTGACATTCGTGTACTATGAAAACTATTCAATAAAGTAACAATATGATAGATATCTTCAAAGTCAGAAGTATCATCAATCTCGGAAAAATATTTTTTAAGGAGAGTGTGAGAAGATTTAAAAGGCTCCTCGCCTTCTAGCTCGCCAAGAGCAGGGAATGTGTCGCTTTTAATCTGTTCTTTAAATGTTTCCCACAGGGCGTAATCCGGTAATTTCGCATTCATATTATTTCCTTTTAGTTATACTACAAGCAGTATAGCATATTTCATTAATTAATACTATACCATAATAAAATCTTATTGACAATTTATCCTCTGCAAATTATAGTAAACTATATAATAGAAAGAGATGAGAAATGAAAGTTGAAAATATTAAATCTCAAAAGTGTTTTATCTCTTTAACGACACATCGTATAGGCAAGTGCTCGTATTTAGAAAGCTTAGTCTAAGATAGTTTTTATATGATCTTGAGCTTCTTTAAAAGAGGAACATACAAAATTAGCATTAGAAAAATCAAAGTTTTCTGTCCATTCATTTTTAATAGCAATAGTATAACACCC
>CAMQVI010000019.1 GCA_947038195.1 uncultured Brevinema sp. | reverse complement strand
TTTCCCTACACGACGCTCTTCCGATCTTCTATAGCTAAACCGTCAAATTTATATTCTAAAACAACACTAGGCGTAGCAAGAGAAGTAATCTGCACATTCATTACCGTGTGAAAAAAAGATTCAAATTCGTCTTTAGTCATAGCATTAGCTAAACTAAACATTCTGTACTGGTGATTGTAGGATTGAAATTCGCTAAGAGGTACTGTCCCTACTCTTAAAGTAGGAGAATCAGGGGCAAATTCTTCGGGGAATTCTTCTTCTAGAGCTAATAACTCACGAAAAAAATTGTCATACTCTGCATCAGATATTTCGGGATTATCTTGTTGATAATATAATTTATTATGATGCTCAACAATGATACGAAGCTCATGTAAACGTTCTATACTCATAAAATCCTCTTAAGTTTATTATTTATATTGTGATTAGTTTCGGAAAAACAAGATGTATTCTTGAAAAAAGAACAAAAATACAGTATCATATAGAATATGAAAGTATTATTGATTATTTTATTTCCTATTTTTACCTTTGCTCAAAGTTATGATCCATCACCACTAGGTCTACCTCCTTATAAAGAAGATATAAGCTACCTATTGGATAATGCAACAGTGCCCCCTAGACAGAGGGTTTACCTGAAAAAACTTTTTTCTTTATTTGAACAAAAGCGTTATGATGTCTTCTTGAAAGAAAGTGCTTTACTCTCTAAAAAACAAGACATCCCTTCTTTTTCTAACACACTCACATGGCTTCAAGGTCATGCCCTCATACAACAAGATAACATAATTGAAGGAAAAAGTCAATTATTAGCACTAACAAATAGTGATAACCTCGATATAAGGCATAGAGCTTTACTCGATCTCTTTCAAGTAGAATTAGAAAATAAAAATTATGGTGAAGCCTCTTCTTATCTAGGCTTAATCAATAACTCCCCTGTTGATTCCCCTCATAAAGAAATAGCTCATACTAAGCTCATCCACCTTACTTTCCTACTAAATGATATGAATAAAGCGCAAAAACAACTTTTGGAATTTGAAAAGTTGTATCCCAATTCTCCTTATCTCCCTACTCTGTATTACTTCTTCACCTTAAATGAATTTTCTCAGGGGACTGCTCATAAAACAAGAGAATACGCTCAAAAAGTCCTCGCCAAGGACAATCATCTTCCTATTGTGAGACTTTTAGCAGAATTGGAAATCCAAGAGAAAAACTACGCAAAGTCCTTAGAATATTTTCTTACTCTAGCAAGTACACATAATACCTACAGTGATGAAGCTATCTTTAAGGCAGCTCTCCTCCAAAAACATTTGCAAGATTATGAGAGTGCTTATAAAAATCTCACTAAATTAACAAAATATTATAAAAAATCCCCTTATTTTGATAGAGCGTCTGAGGAATTGGCTGATATTAATATACTCCTCCAAAATTACGATGCGGCCTTAACTTATTTTTTAAAAGAAAGTGGTTATAGGGATACGAGACAGGCTGTGGCTCTTCTTAAAATAGCAGAGATAAACTTCCTTAAGACAAATGCAATCGCTACAAGACGTGCCGCTAATCACATACAAAAACGTTTTCCTTATAGCTCTTATGCCAATGAAGCTCTTTACTGGGTAGGACGCTCTTATGTTTTGGATGAAGAATATGAAAAAAGTATAGATGTTTTTGATGATTACCTGCTCCGCGAACCTACTAACCCTAAAAGAGATGAGATACTGATTTTTTTAGGACATTCTTATGCTAAGTTAGATAAACAAGCCCAAGCAAGATCTTATTTTCAGACTATTGTCAGTGACTCTAAAAATAACAGTCTACGACGTGCTGCTCTCTTAGGCTTAGGGCAAAGCTATAGTATTGATGAGGGGAGACGTTCTTTAGAATATTTCGATAGAGTTTGGAAGACATGGCCTGATTCTCCCGAGGCTGATAGAGCACTTTACTACTCAGGGGCTATGCGTTACAATCTCCAAATGAATAAAGATTCTCTGAAAAACTTTCGACAACTTACTAATGATTTTACAGCCTCTCCTTTTTATGAAGATTCTCAACTCGCCATCGCTAAATTGGAATTTAAACTAGAAAATTTTAAAAATATTTCTAATATCGATGACATTGTACTCACAAAAGATAATAAAGAACTCGTGTCTGAATTTAAAGAACTGCAAGCTCGTAGCTTTTTTAGGCTGGGGGATTATCAAAAAGCTCTTCCTCTCTTTCAAGAGTCCTTTAAGCTAACAAGTAATAAGCAAAGACAAACAGACCTCTTTCTTGCAGAAGCTTCTACTTTGAGAGCTTTAGGGGATCATGCTCAGGCTTTGAAAAATTATGAGCGTTATATTAATGCCCTTAAAAATACAGATGGAATTAATGAATTGGAAGACGTTCTACTAGCTGAAATTGTTTATAGCTATTTAGAGATTGAAGATGTGGGTAAAGCCGAAGAAACAGCTCTCTATATAGAGAAAACTTTCCCTAAAAGTACTCAAATTGTCGCTATTTTCTTCAGACTCGCTGATGAGTATTTTTCTAAAGAGAAATATAAAAATGCCGCTCTTTATTACAACAAAACAAGGGCTTTATCTGCCAATCCTTCTATTTCTGGAGATGCCCTTCTAAGGGAAGCCTTAAGCTTGGATTATTCGAAGGATAAAGACGCAGAAAAGACTTTTGAAATGTTCTTAAAGGATTATCCTAATCATTTTGGTACTACGGATATTATGAGCAGACTCTCTATTCTACAAGAAAAAAGTAACCCCAGTAATAGTATTTTACTAAAAAATCGTATTATTGATAAATACCCTGATTCTCCAGAGGCTGAGACTTCTCGTTTGTATTTTGCTAATCAGATTGGAAATAATGCCCCTATAGAGGACTTTTATAGTGCCTTATCTCTCACTAAAGATTTGAGATTGAAGGCGAAATATCTTTACAAATTAGGGACTAAATTAGAAAGTGAAGGGCAGATTGAAGAGTCTATACAGATATTTAAAGACATTCACGCCACGAGAGACCCTGTCCATGGGGCTGATGCTCTCTTTAAGGCAGCTCGCTCTCTCGCTCTCCAAAAGAAATACGAAGAAAGTCTTGGTCTTTATATAAATATCATTTCGCAATATGACGAAAAATATTATCCACCAGCTTTAGATAATATTATACAGGTCTATATGGCTATGGATCAATTAGAAAATGCTGCTCGTTTTAAAAAACGGCTTATTGAGCAATTCCCCAATAGTAAAGAAAGTAAAAAGTGGGTTAATTCTTAATCTGATCGTTTAAGATATATTCCTTTATTTTTTGAGCGGGATTGTCGTATAGATGAGGGAAGTTTGATTGATAAGAATGATGATTTTCTAAGATAGAAGATAAAGTATTTAACAAATCTTCTTCGCTGAGAGAAGGCTCTTCGATGATTTCGGCTACATTGTAATCTTTTAGAAATTTCGCATTGAGATATTGGTGGTTATCGGGAGATTGGTGGATAGGAATGAATAAAACAGGTGTCTTGAATAATAAGGCTTCGGATACTGTCCCAGCCCCTCCCCTTGCAATAACTACATCAGCAGCAGACCAAAAAGCGTTCATTTGGGTAATAAATCTATATACTCTTACATTATCTTTATAAGGAGCATTCTCTAAAAAAGATAATTTGGGGGCTAATCTATCGTATTCTTTCGTTCCTAAACTCCAAATAATATGGTATCCTCTCTCTACTAAAGTAGGAATCACGGATAGTACCATATCATTAATAGCCATCGCCCCTTGGGAACCTCCAGAAATCCCTATCGTTTTTTCCACTTGATGTCTTAGTTCAAAAACACCCTTGGCTTCTTCTACAGGAAGAATACCTGTATATAAAAGAGGCGTGCCCGTGAGGACTATTTTCTCTTTAGGAATATAGGTGGGATTGGGCTGAGTAGTGAAGATTTTAGTGGCTCGTTTTGCCCAAAAACGATTGGTAATACCTGCAGCACTGTTGGGTTCTATGATATAAAGAGGTTTTCTCATTAAGAGAGCCGATAAAGCTACAATATTAGAAAGGTAGCCCCCTGTAATAATCATCAAGTCAGGATTGAATTTTTTGATCGCTTTATGAGAATGATACCACGCCTTAGCTATAGAAAATACTTGTTTAAGAGAGCTAAAAGATAATTTTCGAGAGATACCCTTTAGAGATACAGTAATTCTATCTTCTGGGGGGAGCTGATGGACAATATCATAAGCTTCATCTCTATTGCTCAGGACGTAGAGGAGTTTATGGTGAGGATTTTTTTGAAATTCTTTATACATGGCAATACCAGGGATTAAATGTCCCCCTGTACCACCACCACCGATTAATATATTCATAATACCCCTATTTTTCTAAGGCTCTTTCTAAAAGGTCATCATCAATGGAGTTGGGATTGTTTAAGATTTCGTCTATAATAGGAATAATTTGGGGTGCGTCTTGAAAGCCCCCTACAAAGACATTGGGCATGTTACTCTCTGTATATTCCATGACATTGGTCGCTTGGTGAATATTCCTAAGGAAATTTTCTCCGTTAATGATGACATTTTTATGGGCGTTCCCTGTAACACTGTAACGTCCTGACATTCCACCGAGAGCCCACGTTTCTATGGTGTCTATTTCGGATGCTAATTGGAAAATAATCATCTCAGCATCTTTGATAAGCTGATCGGGTAATTCTTTCATATCTCTATAAAATAAATAAGCTTTTTTATCTATAAGCCCTATATAATAGTCTAAGGAACGTCTAATAATAGTAAGCCCTGGAGGGGTAGCCCTTGTGATTAGGGTTTCGAATATCGCTTCGTTAGAGGTAAAATAACTAAAAAGGTAAGGATATTCCAACCAATGAGCCTCTTTATCTACGATTCTCGAAAGGTCTTTGTAGAATGGTTTTTCGTCGTAGAGGCTTTGGTATTCTTGAAGGGCTCTCATTTTATCTCCTCGAAGATAAAATACAGAAGCTCTGTCATATTTTAAATTAAAACTCATTTGATCGTTTGTGATTGTTTCTATATATGTTTCTATTATTCCTAGCGCTTCGTGGTATTTTTTCATCGCAATACAAGTTTCTACCAAGTCACAAATAATCTGTTCTTTCATTATAATTTTATCAGAAAACAGTAGGAGATTATAAACATCGTAGGCTTTATCCCAGATTTTTAGCTGTTTGAGGGTGTTGGCATATTGATAAGATAAAATGATCTCCCCATTTCTTTCTAAAAGTCCATAATGTCTGATGGCTTTAGTGTATTGTCCTAAAGCAGCCATACACTCTGCATAGACTTTACGAGTATCGATAAGGGCTGGGTTTTTTTTAAGTACTTCTCTCAACACTTTACGACAAGGCTCAAATTTACCATTTTTATAAAGGACTGTTCCTAGTAGGTGGTTGGCTTTTTCGTGGGTTTTTTCGAGATTAATAGCTGTTCTGTAGTGAATTTCAGCCTGGTCGAGATTGTTCTTTTTTTCGAAAATATCACCAATCTCTAACTCTACATAAATCCTATCGGAGTTTAGTAATTCTAACCTTGTAAGTGCCATTTCGTACCATGATAAAGCATCATCATAACGTTCTAGAAATGCTCTTGCTTGGGCGGCAAAAATGTATACATTGAGGGAGTGTCTTTGGGTGTGTTCTTGGTTTTCTGTTAATGCTATTACGGTTTCGTATTCTTCTAGTTTGAAAGCCTTGGTGATCGCAATTTCTTTATTACTTCTAGGAAAGAATTTATTAATCAGTAAATAACCCAGAGTGCAAGTCGTCACTACGGTAAAGATAGAACTAGACAGTAATAGCATCTCCATAAGATATCCTTAATTGTTAAAGAGGAAATGGGCTACATCGCCGTCTTTAACGATATATTCTTTTCCTTCTTGGCGAAGTACCCCTTTTTCTCTAGCTTTTACCCAAGAACCAGTCTCTATTAAATCTTTATAAGACACTGTTTCCATACGAATAAAACCTTTTTGCATATCTGTGTGAATAACTCCCGCTGCTTCGGGCGCTAATGAGCCGTTTTTAATAGTCCAAGCTCTTGTTTCCACTTCACCAGTAGTAAGATAGGTAATGAGCCCTAGGAGCTCGTAACCAGCTTTAATAAGTCTGTTCAAGCCACTATCTTCCCAGCCTAAATCTTTTATATATTCTTTAGCATCTTCTTCATCTAACTCGGATATCTCTTGTTCTATTTGGGCAGAGATAGGTAATACACCAGCATGTAGCTCTTTAGCCTTGGCATTTAGGGTTTCCCAATGGGGGTTAGAGCTAGGATTCATGACTTCTTTTTCGGCGAGATTAGCCACTATTAAAATAGGCTTATCCGTAAGAAAACGATAGCCATTAGTGATGATGCGTTGAGCAGGGGTGAGTACAGCTTGAGTGATTAATTGTCCTTTAGTGATGGTCTCATCTAGGATGCTCATGACATCGAAAAGTTCTTTGGGCTCTTTGTGTCCGAGTTTGGCTTGTCTTTCTTGTTTGTTTTTAATGTTTAGAATGGTTTCTAGGTCTTTTAGTGCCAATTCTTCTACAATAATATTGATGTCACGAACAGGGTCTACACTGCCTATGACATGGATGACGTCTTCATCTTGAAATAAACGAGTAACCAATACGATAGCATCAGTATCACGGATGTTGGAGAGGAATTGATTGCCTAGTCCTTCACCCTTAGATGCACCTTCTACAAGTCCAGCTATATCCACAAACTCTACCGTTGTAGGGATGAGTTTTTTAGAATGAGAAAGACCAGATAAAGCCGCTAAACGTTCATCAGGAACATTGACTATGCCTATATTAGGGTCTATGGTGCAGAAAGGGTAATTGGCACTTTCTATACCTGATTTAGTTAACGCATTAAATAAAGTAGATTTACCCACGTTGGGGAGTCCTACTATTCCACATGAAAATCCCATATTTTACATACCTCTCAAATTATCTTCATTCAGAATATTATAGCATAGAGTTTCATTATACGCAAAATATATTATTATCATAACGAATATATAGACGACAGCTATCTTAAAGAGAGTTTTATCAAAGAGATTTTCGCTCTTATCTCTAAAAAATCGTTTCTGAATTTTTTTATTATTATATAAGCTCTAACTCTCCCCCTAAAAAGTCACTTTTTTGACTTTTTAATCATTTTTTTGAGCTAAACACTCATATTATACTCACTTTATATGAGTGTTTTAGATCATTTGAAATGATTGAAAATGGACTGAAATGAGTATTTGATTGTTTTTAGAGGATTTTTAGGGGATTTTTTATAAAATAATTGGTGATTTTTAAAATAATGGGACGTGAAAATTTTTGTGAACGATTTTTTAGAATAGTTGAAAAAGATAATTTTTCAGGGGATTTTTTAAATAATTGGATTTTTAAATAGCAGAAGAAGATTTTTTTTGTAAAATTGGGAAAGTGGGTGGGATGGGGATTTTATACTTGACAAGTATTTCATTTTTAATATATAATTAAGTAACTATGAAAAATTTATCTAGTTAGAGAGTGTGATATTCTTGCATTTTGTATCTTAGTTTAAAGAGTCCCGGTACCCTTTGAAACGAAAGGAGAGCGTGATATTATAGGAAGAATATATAAAAATTCTTTTTTCTATAAGGGTATCACTGGCGATACCCTTATAATCCCGCCATTCAAGGGGTGTTCCTACCCCTTGAAAATCCCCAAGCCCAAAGGTAAACCTCCTGTTTACGTTTGAGCTGGATCGGACGTCCTGTCCTCTCTCGCTATAAGCTAATATTGAGAAAAAAAGAGAGCTTGATAAACAAATAATGATTTTATGATGATATTTTAGAGATGAAAGGTCACGGTATCTCTAGCGTAGCACTCCCTGTGAGTAGCGTAGCACTCCATCTCTGATGTGAGTTTGAAACGAAAGGAGAGCGTGATCTAGCTTTTATTGATAATACTTTATTCATGGTCACGGTATCTCTAGCGTAGCACTCCCTGTGAGTAGCGTAGCACTCCATCTCTGATGTGAGTTTGAAACGAAAGGAGAGCGTGATAGACTCTCTGTAACTCCTGAAAATAACAGGAATTACAGGGGAAATGTTAAAAAAAAACGAGGATTTTAGGTCATTTTTTGACTATGAATTCTTCGTTTTTTTTTGAAAAAGGCGTTTTAGGGATGGGGAGGAATTGGGGTTGAGCTTTTGAAAAATATCTCTAATATAGAAAGTTTTGAAGTGTTCCTTTTTATAAATAATTTGTCACGGTATCCCTAGCGAAGCACTCCTTGTGAGTAGCGTAGCACTCGTAGCCGAGAGGAGAGCGTGATATTATAGGATAGAGCTTTAAGGGGGGATGAATTGGTAGGACTTTATACTTGACAAGTATTTCATTTTTAATATATAATTAAGTAACTGTATAAAAAGTAACTATGAAAAATTTATCTAGTTAGAGAGCGTGATAGACAGATAATGATTTTATGATGATATTGTAGAGATTTAGTATAAATATGGAGAAATATGTGGATATAACTATTTATATAGATGAAAGTGGTAGCACAAAGGAAAAAGAATTTATTATAGGTGGGTATTATACCCTTGATAAATCTATGGAAGAATGGAAGTCACAGTGCTATAGTAAACTAGCAAAACTTACTAAAAGCCATGGTATTGATATAAAAAAGGATGATTTGCCTTTAATTCGCCATAGAGTAGCATTAAAACAAGAATTCTACCCCGCAGAAAAAATTACTATTGACTTATTTGAAGATGAAGACTTACACTTTATTTATATACAAGATTCTAAGAACAACTTTTACGATTCTACTATTTATTATATAGATATGTTACGTCAATTATTAGAAGAAACCATTTACCATATTCATAAACAATATCCCAAAACAGAATTACAAATAAAAATAATATGTGCTCGACGTAGCGATGGAGATCATATTACCAAAGAAGAATATCAACAAATTATTATCCCTTCTATACAAATAAACGAGCTTTTCGTTAAAATAGATAAAGATATTCAGTTAGAATCAGGTACACAGTATTCTCCTCTTGTGTTTGCTGATCATTTTTGTAATGCTTTATATAGTACTTTGAAGAATGAAGATCCTAGAAATCCCGATAAAAAGGTCATTGAATATCTACAAAGTGCCCATAAGATAATAGTGAAGACTATTTATAAAATGGATAAGAATAGTATAAAAAGAGCTTTCGATTCACAAGATTATGGTAAATTATTATATACTTATGTGAAATCAGAAGAGATGCAATTTTTAGAGGAAATAGAGGCTGGGATTCTCACTCTCAAAGAAGATCAGAAAAAGATAGATAAGTTTATTTTGGATTATAAGGCTTTCTTGAAAATATTAGAAAATCAAAGTGTAGTAGAGTACACTTATCAAGAAAAATTAATAGAATATCAAAAATTGTATAAATTAATTGAAACATTGGAAATCGATGATACTATAGCTTGTTTGTTTATTCTTAATATTGATATATTGGCTTGTTGTAACCATATGGGAAACACTTCAGGGGCAAAAAAATGTATCACTTGGAATAATAGCCACTTAGAAGAGTGCTTTGACAGAAAACAATTTAAAGATTATGTGCCTATCTATCTAAATGTACAATCTGTCTATTATCAGAATAGCTACAATAGTAAACTGATGATAGATAGCGCTAGTACCTGTCTTAATTATTATAATAAATCCCAAAACTCTCAAGAGTTAAGGGACTTGTTAAGTATAAAAACTTCTGATGAAGAGATAAAAGATAATGAACTAGGGAAAATCCATGGGACTTTAGGGCAAGCTTATATGTATAACTATATGCTCTATGAAAAGGAAGAGTCTCTCAAGGAAGCAGAACTAAACTTCAAGCAAGCGTTAGAACATTTAGGAAAACAAGAAAAAAATAGACAATATAACTATCTCATGCACTTATACCGTATCAATGGAAATGAACAGAAATTTTTAGAAACTTTAAATCAAGCTTATGATGAAACTATAGGGATGCCTAAGGAAGAAAACCTTATCAAAAGAATAGAGCTTTTAATAAAAGGGGATGTTGATCGCTTTTTGAAAGCTGAAATATACGCTTATGCTCTTTTATTCACTTCTGATACCTGTACAAAAGTGCAAGAGTGTATTATCGCTAATCTTGATATTATCAACGATATAGCACAGAACCCTAGCCTCCCAGAAATATTGATAATAAGAGATTATGCTCGTCTCTGTTATTTGTTGCAAAAAGAGGTGGATTTGAGTAACTTTGATATAGTGTATTCTTGGTGTAAAAAAGTGGGAGCGACTTCATCTTTAGTGAGATTAATTGAATTGTCTTGTCTCTTAGTGGCCTATGAATGTGAAAACCAAACAAATGGGAAACAAATGAAAAATATTTTGAAAGTTATTTGCGAAAATCAACAAAATAGCTATAGAGAAGTATTTGGAGCATTCGCTAATAGTGATATTGATGAACAATGGATAACAAATATAAGAGCAAAACTATATTTCTAAGCTTATTCAATAGCTATAAATTATCACACCAAAATAACAGCATATATAATTTGGACTGTTTTTTTCAAATTTAAAGAGAAGATGTTTTGCAAAATATCTTACTCAAGAGATTGCTATAAAAATATTATAATGAAGAGGAATATCTATGTACGAAAATAAAAAAAGGTATGGTGTAAAACCATCCTTACCTATAAAATACACAATCCGTGACTTTTTCCCAAGAGATATAACAAATACAGACTATAAGAAAACTAAAAATGATAAAAAGCTAAGAAAAATGATCAATCCTATTCTTCTTATTATTGCTGAAAATAGTGAGAGTGAGAATGAAAGACGGGAGAATGATGTTTTATTAACGCTCAATAAACTCTATGAGTCTCTACCTGCAGAATATAAAGAACAATATATAGGTAAGCAAGAAAGCTTGAAAGATCAAGTGAATGCCCTCTCTACAAAATTAGATGCCGCCAAAAAAGAAGCTCTAGATTTTATTAAGAGCCTTAGAAATATGCTTATGCACTCTCCTAAAACAGAGGAAGCGGTTTTTAATAAATTTAGATTCAATAAAGTAGATGGGTCTTTATTTGATCTATTCAAACTCGCTCTAAAAATGGAAATGATAGGACTAGAAAAGTATATTTCTACTCATGAATCTGCCCACTCAACAAATACTGGGACTTCTTCAAAAAACCCATTAGAAACCTCCAGTCCTACGAGGCTTTTTGTATCTCAAGTGAAAAATAAAGAATTGAAAGATCAGATTATCTATTTAGAAAATTTGGCTAGCAATAGTGATGAACGAATCCTTGATCAGATTGCTTATTGGAAAAAAATTGCTTTGTTCATTGATCAGATGAATAGCACCAATTTAGGGGAAATCCCTTATATCTATGCTTTTGCTAGTATAGCCTTGTACGCTGATATAAAAGATATGCAAGAGATGTGTGTCCTTCTTAAAACGAAAGGCTACTTTAATAGATGGATATTGCAATTCTGTATTAAAGGCAGTTATAAAGTTATCACTCCCGGTATTTATAAAGAAGATACTAGTTTAGAATTACACAGAATACAATTACATAGAGAAAAAGATATTAGAGAGCATTGTCTTAATACTAATAAACATATAACAAGAGATTATGATTTCTTTTTGGAAAAAGGAAAACTAAAGCCTGAACCTGCTCCTTCAAATATAGGAACTTATTACCAAAAACTACTTCGTTATTATAGTTTCTCTCACTCTTTCCCTACCCTTCCTCAGTATGAAGATCAAATCAAACAAATTAAAGCTGAACGTCTCAGTAAAGCAAGACTAGAGAAAAAAGCTAATGTCCAAAAAATTATTGATGAAAGACTTTATAGAGGACTGGCTCCTGAACTACCTAAAGCTGATACGAATGTCGATACCATTAAAGCATCTTTTACAAATGTATTTCGTCAAGAGGATGTCTTTATGCGTGAAGTAATGGCGTTTTTAGGGGATGTTGATAGTACTTGGTTTGGGCAAAATTGGCAGATAAGAGAAAATACTGTCCTCTGGCAAGATCCCTACTCAAAAATAGAATTTGATATACGTCGTAAAACAAAACCTAGTAAGAACGCTTTGAGCTCTATTTATCCTATGGTCTATAAAAAAGATATTGGGGAACATATTGCTAGTCTTAGTCGCACCAATTTAACTGCCTTGCTTGTAGCAATTCTATTGAATAAGGGTAATGTGGATTTTCCATCTCTTTACGCAACGGCAAAAATGGAAATTTCTGCTCCTAAATCTGAAAACCCTAACAATAAAGAATACTGGGAAAAATTGGCTAAAGAATCTGGGGGCTGGAATAAACATGAACAAGCGTCTTTGGTCATAAAATATATAAGAAAATATATTCCTAAACATTTCCATTTACAAGACAGTATTATGTTTCACCAAAACCTCCTGCAAGAGCTATATTCATGGGATAGAAGTGGGCATTCTCTTCAATCTGGTCTTCAAGAAGCATTCACTCCTTATGGTATTACTATTCCTAATGAAATAATAGGGATTTTCCGTGCTAAAAATTTAGAAGCCCTTGTTAAGATTGTTTGTGAGGAATTCGTTGATCCTAAAGCTCCTAAGAATAAATCTGGAGAAAAAACCCATGTTCTTTTCCGTACTTGGAATTCTTATGCCTTTACTCCCTCTAAAAATATAGATCCTAGCATTAAAGATGCCTTGAAATGGGAAGAGAATGTTCAAGGTGATTTCTTTGAGGTGCTCTTGGGTTATTTTGATAAGAATAACTATACCTACCCTGATATTGTCAGTATTTACTTACAAGACAAAGGAGAAATCTCTCTTTATAAGCTTATTCAAAGTATGGATAAAAAGGCTCTTAAAAAAGAAAGAGCTACAAGAGACATGTTAGCAGAAGAGTTGCTTTTGGAATGTATCGCTTTTTATTATGTGGAGAAAATTAAAGGCGAATCTAGCTATATGGAATTAAAAGCAATCTCCTCCTCTGATAAAAAAAGCCCTATTGCTTTTAATATTGTGTGGAATCTTAAGCCCCCATTAGAAGTCTCTTTAGAGGATTATAATAAAAAAAATATTAAGCAAATATTAAATTGGGTATTTGATCCTAGACGTATGGGGATAGAAATATCAAGGCTCGATAATACTGATAGTGTGGTATTAGCACAAAATTGTTATGGGGTTTTTGATAGCTCAGCACGTTTTATTTCCCAACATAAGGTATTAGGAGCCAAAGCCCCTAATGACTCCTATCGTTATGAGGGTAGCCAAGAAACCTTGGATTTAGAGAATAAATTTAATAAGATTAAATGGTTTCAAAGAGAAATGATAGCCCAAATATGTGACATTGAAAATAAACTAATTTGGGAAGTAAAAGATTTTTTAGATGAAATAGAGTCTAAGGAAAGCTATTACAATTTTACTAAATTAGTTAACTTGTATAAAAAGCATAAAAAATTAGAGAATGATCTTGATAGTAAGATTATAGCCGTTAGAAATATGTTAGCTCATGGATACTTATTACGTGGTAAGATGAATGTTAAATCTATTATAGATACCATAGAAGAATTTAATACAGTATTGGGAAGAAAATCCCTCTACGATTATTACAATCCTTTGAAAAATAGATATTAATGGGTTTTTGGGGATAGTGATATCTTTATAGCACTTCTAAAACGAGATGAGAGTATAATATTTTTTCTCTAGATGTTTAATATATAAAAGTCACGGTACCCTTTGAAACTAGAGGAGAGCGTGATTTTAATAAAGCTTTCATATGAAGCTTCCTGTCACGGTACCTTCTGAAACGAGGAGAAAGCGTGATTAGGTATTTCATTTATGCTACTACTACTGGTCACGGTACCCTTTGAAACGAAAGGAGAGCGTGATCGGAAATGGTCAAAGCACGAAGTGCTTTAAGTCACGGTACCCTTTGAAACGAAAGGAGAGCGTGATAAACAGATAATGATTTTTATAATTAATGGTCACGGTATCCCTAGCGAAGCACTCCATCTCTGATGTGAGTTTGAAACGAAAGGAGAGCGTGATAGCAAGTGGGAACCGATTAGCACTTTGTATGTCACGGTACCCTTTGAAACGAAAGGAGAGCGTGATTTCTAACATCTCGATATTTGGCATATGATGGTCACGGTACCCTTTGAAACGAAAGGAGAGCGTGATAGACTCTCTGTAACTCCTGAAAATAACAGGAATTACAGGGAAAATGTCGAAAAAAAACGAAGCTTTTATAGCCAAAAAATGGTTATAAAAGCTTCGTTTTTTTTTGAAAAAGGGGTTTTTGGAAGGGATCGGGGGCTTTTTTTATTCTCCCCCAATTTTATGAGGCAAGTTGCTATAAATCATCTTAACAGAGGAGATTGTGTCAGTATGCTTCGCTACTCAAAGAGTGTTCCTACCCACCAATTATATATAGTTATTGAGTGATGATTTGAAAAATAGTTTTCTTAGAATCTCCATCGTGGGGATTCTAAACCCACAGGTAGGGACACTCTTTAGAGGTGCTACGCTAGAGGATTAGCAGTCCCCTTTCGTCGCAGGGATAAGCTCTGCTATGAGGGTGTTGCGAAAGACACCCCCATAGAAAAAATAGACACCGAGAGATGTCTTTTATATATTGTTTTGTTGAATGAGATAATAAAGTGGCGTTAATTTTCTCTAGGGGGAGCCGTGGCTCTCCCCCTATAACCCCCCGCCACTTAAGAGGTTTTTTAAGATATGCAGTAAGATATTTAGGTAAAAGTAGATAATTTTAATAACTGCATAAGAACTAAATCTCGCTAGTTATACTAGCTCGTTTATTTCTAAAAAACCCCCTAAGAACCCCCTATCACAGTAGCGTGATAGAAATAGGATAAAGATTTATATAATAATGGTCACGGTAGCGAAGCACTCTAAATCTCTCCAATATTTTTAAGGGGAAATCTCGACTTATCTTTTTGATTGATAGGTAATAAGGGTTTTCTATCGTTCAAAAATATCTCTAATATAGAATTTATGATATAGAGAACTTGAAATAAATTTAATCTTCTTATATAATATGTATTATTAATTTTTTAGAGGTATGATGCATTTAGCTCCTACTTTTTATTTTCGTCCTTTGAGTGAACCTATAGTCCTGTCCCATTATTACAATATTACTTTAAGAAATCCTCTTCCTGATGAATTACCTATTTTTCAACAAAATATAAAAGTGCTGAGTGCTCGTTTGTCAGATAAAGAAAGACGAAGAATTTTATTCACCCTTTATCCTCTAGGTAATTATAATGCAGAAGGAACTTTAGAAGAACAATTTATAAAAGAATTGAGCCAAATTTGGGTATTAGCTCATAGCACTAAAACTCTTCCTTTTGAAGAAGGATTGGTGGATTATGGGTTTTTATGTGGCTATTTTAGCGATGGGACTTATATGATGAATCCTGGGGGATTCGTAGGGGACATTAAAAATATTAGCCCTAGAGAACTTTTGAGGGCTCTAAAAAAAGAACTCCCTAAAGCCGCTGAAGCCCTACTACACCCCTCTTCTATTATTCCAGATATACAAGAATTGGAAGAAAATGCCTCTTATTGGGATGGTATTTTTTCTAAAAGTCCTTACTTAGCTCGATTTATCCCCTTGGCGACGAGTTTGAGATTGGCTCATCACAATCATGATATCGTACAAAAATTGTTGCAATTTTGTATAGCATCAGAGATTTTATTGGTGCATAACCCTAGTGGTAAAAACGATAGTAAAATGCCTATGAATAGACAATTCGCTTCTAAGTTAGCATTGGTTAGACATATAATGATAGATAGAAAAAAAGAACAAAACCTTTATACTCCTACAGAAATGCAACATTTTTTCTATCAGCTTTATGAAGTGCGTTCTCAAGTCACCCATGGGAGAATCTATAGCACTATTTCTAAAAAAGACTTGGCTCATTATATAAATATGCTTTATCCTACGCTAAGGCTCTCTTTAGAATTACAAATTAAAGATCCTTTATTTGTAGAATTTATTAATAAGATTTAATGATGAAAGATACAATATTTATTGGGATACAATGCCGTGTCCATTCTAGTCGCTTCCCTTCAAAGGCCTTTACCCCTATTTTAGGGATTCCTTTGACTATTAGGATAGTACAAAGAATGATGACTTTAAAACATCCTTACTATATAGCACTCCTATGTCCTTTGAGGGATGAAAAGATTTTTCAAGACTTATTGGAAGAGTATCATTTGGATATTCCTGTTTTTGGTGGGTCTGAAGAAAATGTTCTGTCTCGTTATTATGAGGCTAGTATGGTTTTTGGGGCTGATGATCTTATTATGAGAGTTACGGGGGACAATCCCTTGATATCTATTCCTTTGGCTGATAGTATTATTGATTACCATAGAGAGCATCACTGTGATCTGAGCCATTATCTGGGAAATCCTTTGGGTACAGGGGTGGAAATTATTAGTTTTTCTGCCCTAAAAAAAAGCCATGAAGAAGCTCAAACGGCTTATGAAAAAGAACATGTGAGCCCCTATATTTATAAGAACCCCCACTTGTTTAAAATTGGCGAGCCTCAAAGCCCTTATACAGTGCCCTACTCTCATCTTAGTATAGATAGAAAAGAGGATAAGGTCTTAATAGAGGAGCTACTCTCCTTAGATTCTTTATGGGATATTTCATTTTATCCTATATGATAACCGATACAAAATAAATACAAAACAAGGTGTTTTTCTATGTCCCAATTATTGTTGCAGATTTCCTTCAATCATTTATTGTACCTCACATTATTTTTAAGTTTTTTGGTTTTAGGGCTCATTATATATAATATCAAGCTTAGTAAAACAATAACAAAAATAACTCAGACTGTTTTTAGTACAAGAAGAGAGCAAGAGCAAAGATATACGATTTTAGAAAGTATTGTTTCTCAGTTATCCATCAATGCTCCTAGCTCTGAAAAAAGCTATGTTAGAGAAATTCAAGAAATCCTTGAAGGGTTTTCATTAAATCTTAATAAAAAAGTTAACATCACCTTAAAAAATGAGAGGGATAATTGGCATGAGAAATTTGCTATCCTCTTATCTGTATTAGACGTTACCGAGGAAGAATTGAAACACGAAAGAGATCTCGTCTTTAAAGATTCTTGGGCTTCTATCTCTGAATTACGTCAAAAATCTCAACTCCTTTTTAAAGATATGAAAGAAGATGGTATTTTCTATAGAACCCAATCTCTTTGGCTTCTTAGTAATATCAGCATGCAGGAAAAAAATCATGAAGAGGCTTTTGATTACTTATTAGCTGCCTTAAAACTTTCTTATGAAAGTAAGCCTGTGCTTCCTGTTACTCATAAACTCGTTTGGAAAATAGCAAGGAAATTAGTAGATTGTACTCATGTCTTAGACAAAGAAACCCAATCGGTCGCTCTAAAGAAATTTCATATTAATCCCAAACAAATCGCTCATCTTTATCAAGAATACAATCCTACAGGGCAAGAGCAGGCTCTCTTCCAAAATATTCAATCTTGGGCAAATCAAATATCTTATTTTATCTGACAAGCATAAAAAAAACACCTATAATTATGATAGGTGTTTTTTATTTGTATATTATTATTTTTTTAAATCTTAGTCTAATTTTTTCCATAATAAGGCTTCTTCTTCTTCATCAAAATCAATGATAATCCCTTCTTTAGCGATACTAATATAGATCTCTAGCTCTGGTGTGAAGTCCATAGTGTTTAAGTCCAAATCTCCCAAAGAAAAGAGTGCTCTTTTTTCTTCGTCAAAGCCATCAAAAAAGATATAATAAGGGTCTGCTGCAACGAATTTTTGTCCAGGGAAGTCTTCTTCCCATTCTAAAAGAGCCTCCATATCGGCAATCTCAAAAGTTAGTAAATCAAGAAAGCCTCCTTTTTGAGTTTTAGGATTTTTGAAAATTCTTTCCATTTGGAGGAAAAGATGTTCTGAATCTGGGTTTTCGTAAGAATGAAACCAAATATCACGAAATTCTTTAGGCATTTCTTGAAATAAAGGATGATTCTCTTCGGCAAACCTAATAAAAGTACGTTCTTGTTCTTGTTCTTGCATTATTCTTTATTACCTTTTTTTTCTTGATCTCGCTTAGCTTTTTCTTCTTTGGATTTTTGTAGTTTGATGATATCTTCTCCCGAAATCCAGTCTTTAATATTAGATCTATGGGTGATAAGAATAAATGCCCCTAAAAATAGCCCTGTCGCTTTCATAGGGAGGGTGGTACTGGGTGTGAAAATAGCTATAAAAGGAAAACAAATTGCTGCTACAATAGAGGCTCTTCCAACTATCTTTTTACCAAAGGTGAAGAAAGCTAGAGCGAAAGCTCCTATTACCATAGAAGCTACTATAAAATTCCATGTAAAAAGAACACCACCTGTAGTCGCTACTCCTTTCCCTCCTTTGAATTTTAAGAAAGGGGAGAAAACATGCCCTAAAATAGCGGCTAGTCCTATAAATATTTCGAAACTATCAAACATAAAGGGGTTGGCTTCTCTCAAAGCCACCACACGGAAAATAATAATAGGAAGAGCACCTTTTAGCATATCCAAAATCAAAACAGGTACAAAACCTTGCCATAGACCAAATTGACGGGTAACATTGGTCGCTCCTATATTTCCAGAACCTACTTTTCTAATGTCTACCCCTCTTAAAAGGCTATACACCAAGCCATAAGGGACACTTCCCGAGATAAAGCTTAGAATAATGAATATAGATCCCCATAAAGGAATATTTTCAAAAATAGTCATGATAGAACCTCTTTAGGATAATTTGCTGAAATCAGCTTGTTTTATAAATAATTGATGGATGAGAGAGAGTAATGCTATTCTATTAATCTCTTTTGCATCACCTGTCTTTACCATGATATTATCAAAAAAGCTCGTGATAATTTTTTCCATATTAACTAATTCTTGTAAACGTTCGTCATAGGACAAATTTTCTATTTTTTCACTAAGATCCCTATATGCTTTATACAAGTCTTTTTCTTCTTTTTCAGATAATAACTCTTCTTTAATAGAAGATATTGATTGATTTTTTAAAATATTAGATATTCTCTTGGCTAACTCTATAAGATGTTGGAATTGTTCTGCATGTTCTTCTCTTACTCTTTGGAGAGCACCTGCTTTCTTTATATCGTCCAAAATGAAATCTATAGATATAAGCGTAGCGTTTAAGGTATCAGCGCTATACTCATAGGGGGCAACTTTTAATATTCCTTCTAAACGCACTTTTATGAACATTTCTAGGGATTGTTTCCAATCTTCTTTAGAAACGCTTAGAATAGGTTTGTAGATATCACTTAGATTTTCAAACATATCATTGATAGAAAATTTAGTCCATTGAAATTGGGTGAGGATATTGATGATAGCAATAGTCTGTCTTCTGAGAGCATAAGGGTCTCTTGAGCCTGTAACCGTTTTACCTACAGCATAAAGCGTGAGAAGGTTATCTATCCTATCAGCAAGTCCCACTAAGGCTGATAAAGGGGTGCTGGGGTGGAGATTTTCTCCCTCTAAATTCATGGGATAATAATGCTCTCTAATGGCTGTAGCCACATCTTCACTTAAGCCTTGACTCTGGGCATAGTAAGAACCTATGATGCCTTGTAATTCTGGGAATTCTCCTACCATTAGGGAGCTTAGATCGGCTTTGGCGTATTGGATGGCTTTTTTTAAGGATTCTTCTTTTATATCTAGGGCTAGTAGTTTTTTTAGGTAAAGAGCTATTTTTTGTATTCTTTCTATTTTATCGGCAATGCTCCCTGCACCTTCTACAAAGGCAATAGATTTAAGGCTATCACTATAAAAATCTAAGCCTTTTTTATGGTCTTCTTCGTAGAAAAATTGTCCATCGGCGAAACGAGCTTTTAATACTCTATTGTTACCTTTTAAGATATTCGTTTTAGTTTCTGCATCCTCATAAGAGATATTGGCTGTAATAATATAATTAGGAAGAAGATTTCCTTTATCATCCATAATGGGAACGTATTTTTGGTGTACTTTCATTTCGGAGATTAAAACTTCTTTAGGTAAGGATAAAAAACTAGAATCAAAGGTCGCTAGTAAAGGGTGAGGGAATTCTGTGAGAGAAGCTAATATGCTGAGTAATTCATCATCAAGTAAAGCCACTCCATTGATAGATTTTACTAGTTTTTCAATTTCGGATTTAATGAAGTTTTCTCTTTCTTCAAAAGAGGCTATACAAGCATTTTTTTTTAAAACTTCTTTATAATTATCGGCATGGTCTAGGGATATAGGATTAGGAGCTAGCTGTCTATGAGCTTTAAGAGTCCTATCTGCCTCAATACCAAAGAATTTTACAGGGAGAATCTCCTTATCAATAAGGGCTACAATCCCTCGAACAGGACGAATAAACTCATGCACTTCATCTTTATGATTCCATCGCATAGGCTGAGGAAAAGAAATCCCTTTTATCAATTCTCCGAGAATCATGGGGAGAATGTCTGGGAGGGAAGCACCTTCTTCATTTTTTTGGATGAAGATATAGCTCTGTCCTTTTATTTCTCTTTCTTCTATATCGTTTTTAGTGACTTTATAGGAGTTAAAAAAACCTTCTAGAGCTTTAGTAGGATTGCCATTTTCGTCATAAGCAGCTTTTAGGGAAGGCCCTTTTTGTTCTAATATTCTATCTTGCCCTTTAGTGGGTAAACCTTTAATAAGAAAAGCAAGACGTCTAGGGCTAATAAAATATTCTATAGATTCTGAACTTAGAGCATATTTAGATAATAAGGCGGGAATTTGGGTTTTTAGGTATTGGGAGGTACCCGGTAACACCCCATGAGGAATTTCCTCTACGAGGATTTCAAAGAGAAAATTAGGCATTTCCAACTCCTATTATGATTATTTATAGAAATATTATAGATTAATTTTAGACTTTTTGCAAGGATTTTAGCTCTTAACATATTAATCACAAATATTTATTTAAAATAAATTGAGTTTTTTATTATATAATACCCAATCTTACCGAAAAACTTATAATAACATAATACTTACTACACAATAACGAAATATAAAGAAATAAAAATTTCATTTATTGTCCTTGAAATTCCGATGTTAAAGTGCTTGTATTTTTAAAATAAATACTGTATAATCAAATTGGATACTAAGATAAATTTATAAATATTAATTAAGAGGTCTATACCATGAAAAAAATCCTTTTTTCTAAAAAGATAGTGCTACTGTTAGCACCCTTACTAGCCCTAATTTCATTAGATACTCATGCCCAATACAAATGGTCTGTTTATACGGGAGATCCTACTTTTAAAGCTTTAGAAGATGGGATAGATAAAGGTAGAATTATTTACCATAAAGATGCTGAGAATAATCTAACCATCTCTGGAAACCGTGGTGTGATGTTCCAATCATCATTATTCGCTTTTCCTTCCTTAACAGGGTCTTTTGCTTGGTCTCAAGTAAGAGTCAATATCGGTAAAATAGCTTTTTACCCTCATATCTATACCTTTGATAAAGGAACTAGTGCCTTATCCGTGGCAATACTCTATAATATTTCTCGTGTGTCTCCTGTAAGGGGTATTCGTACTCGTCCTAGTTTTAGCCCTACATCTCTACTCCAGTTAGAAAAAGAGAAAATGAACTTTATAAAATTAAAATTCGTTTCCGAAGGCTTTAATACAGATCTTGCTTTACAAACAGCTAACCAAGAAACAGAACTAAGTTTAAGTGACTACGATATTAACTATAACTACTGGCTCAAATCTAGCCCTACCGCTAAAGAAGTCGTGGGTTTACGTACTTTCTTCGCTCGTCCTTTGAAATCTTTCAAATTAAGAGCTTATAGTGATAAAGGGTATCTTGATACTACTTTAGATGGAAGTCTCTTGCCTACCTTGGGCGATGTTTTTGTTAAAACAGTAGACCTTTATCAACGATTGATTGATCCTAACTACGTCAATACCAATAACAAACCTGATGCTAAAAAGAAACCTGCTGCAAAGAAAAGGGTTAAAAAGAAACAACCTCCTAAAAAGAAACCAGTTGTAAAGAAAAAACGAGTTAAAAGACCTCCTAAGGCAGTCAACCGTAAAGTGGTTACAACGAATAAACGTCCTAAAACAAAACGTGTTGTTCGTCCTAAATAATATTATCAAAACTCCTCTAGATTCACTAGAGGAGTTTTTTTTATGATATTTAAAGAAAAATCACTAAAATCGAAACTTTTATGTTATTTCTATCCTTATTATTTAAACCCCCTATATAATATTGATCTTCTAAATAATATTATATTACGCAAATATAAAAGAGAGCTTTTACAGCTCTCTTTTTTATAATCTCAAGATGATTTAAAATAAATAATATTTTTTATCAAAAAACGAATCCTTTTTCAGAATAAAGGACTTATACTATTATAACCCCCTATTTATAATACAATACTCCTATATATCCTATATATTGTATTATTCCCTAGCAAGAAACCCTCCTTTATGGAGGGTTTCTTGTGACTTATCTGTTTTATACCCTCTCCGTTTTTTAGAAGAATA
The DNA here is from genome assembly GCA_947038195.1 of uncultured Brevinema sp. Taxonomy (GTDB): domain Bacteria; phylum Spirochaetota; class Brevinematia; order Brevinematales; family Brevinemataceae; genus Brevinema_A. Next base: position 5,428 of record CAMQVI010000019.1, on the reverse strand, counting down.
TTATTTATTTTAAATTACTAAAATCGAACCTTTTATCTCGTTTCTATCCTTATTATTTAAACCCCCTATATAATATTGAATAGCCTTACACTTCTATACGATATTGTATTACGCAATAGAAAAGAGAGCTTCTACAGCTCTCTTTTTTTTATAATCTTTTGGTTTGTTGCTTTATCACTACTTTATCTTTACTATGTAGTAGTCTATTTTCCCCTTTGGGTATAGGCGAAATCTACCTAAGAAAACACTCTCGCTCTAGGGGTAACCCAGCTCGCTCGCTTCGGTAAATCCCATATTCGCTTTGCTCTACTGCATAAGAAAATAGTGTCGCTCGTTCTAAACGACGCTCCCCGTCTTAGGGGTCATCATAGCACTCATTGTACATTCGCAGACCAGTTCGTCATCTACATAAGCTTTTGCCTCGAAAAAGTTAATCACACGGGTGAAAGTAGTTTGGTCTTCTGAAACAGATTCCCTACGTTTCGTTACTGTAACCCTGTATTCAAGTCTATCTCCCGGAACAACAGGTTTACGAAATTTCACCCCATCAATTCCCATAAAAAACATTAAGATACCTTCTGTATCTAACTTAGGATAACGATTTTTAAGCTGTGTTAAAGAAACAAAACCTGCACATTGAGCAAGTCCTTCCACTTGAAGGACACCAGGCATTACAGGAGCATCTGGGAAATGTCCGTTAAAGAAATCTTCGTTTATTGTTACGTTTTTATAGCCTATACCGTCTTCTTCATTAACTTCTAACACTCTATCCACTAAAAGCATGGGGAAACGGTGAGGAAGTAGTTTTATGATGTCTTTTATGTCAAAATGATTTTTCATTTAAATCTCCTATAGTGCTAAATATCGCTTATAGTATAGCAAGAGATATATTTTTTGTCAATAAGTATCATAATCCTTAAGATATTTTTGGGGAGATGTGAAATTTGAAAATCCCTAAAAAATGTGATATAATATGAACGAAATTAGGAGAGTTCTTTGACTAAGAGTTATGAAGAATTAAAAAAAGAAAGTGCTCGTTTTGTAGCCTTTCTTCAAGAACAAAATATTGACACTCACATAGACGAATCTAGCTATAGAGATTATAATGTGAAACTTAGAGAAAGAACAGGTAATACCATTATTATGTATCATAAACCTTCTAAAAAAACTTTTTCTCTAGGCACTCATGAAATTACAAATCCTTCTTTCAAGGATACTATAGAGGATTTGTTTCATCAATTTCAATACCCTAAAGAACAAGCTGTGACAGGTCTTTGTGCTTATGTAGATGGGTCTTTTTATAGAGAGAGAATTGGTTGGGGACTCGTATTAGTCGAAGATGGGCTAATTTTAGAAGAAAAAAGTGGTGTTTGCGATCTTAGTCCCGAAGAAGGCTCTCGTCAAATAGCTGGGGAAGTGCAGTCCGTTCTTGAGGCTGTGGAGTACGCCCTTGATAAAGGGATACTTTCTATTACTATTTATTATGATTATATAGGTTTAGAAAAATGGGCAACAGGGCAATGGAAGGCTCAAAGTGCTATAGGGCAATATTATAAAGCTAAGATGATGCAGTATAAAATTAGTATCACTTGGAAAAAGGTAAAAGCTCATACGGGCAACCGTTTTAATGAATTAGCTGATAAACTGGCTAAAAAATCTTAATATAAGTTATTAGAAGATCAAATAGGAGGATATTATGTACCATTCTAAATTAAATCTCATCGATACAGAAATCGGAATCAAAATCATTAAAGCGTGCTTTGAGGAAAATTTAGCTTATAAGTTAAATCTTCTCAGAGTATCTGCCCCTCTTTTTCTCATTGCTAATACGGGGCTTAATGATAATCTTTCTGGGAACGAACTCCCTGTCTCTTTTCATTCTTCTTCTATGGATTTGGAGATTATTCAATCTCTTGCTAAATGGAAAAGAATGGCTTTGTATCGATATGAAATAGAAAAAGGGGCTGGTATCTATACAGATATGAACGCTATTCGCCCCTGTGAAACATTAGACAATCTCCATTCTTTATACGTTGATCAGTGGGATTGGGAGAAAAATATTGATCTTGAAGAACGTACTCTTGATACTCTTAAAACACATGTAGAATTAATCTATAAGAGTATTAAAGAGACAGAAAAAGGGCTTTATGAAGAGTATCCTTGTTTGAAATGTAAATTACCTGAAAAAATTACTTTTATCACCACAGAAGAATTAGAAGAAATGTTTCCTAGTTATAGTCCTTCAGAAAGAGAAAAAGAAATTTGTAAAATATACGGTGCCGTATTCCTCATAGGTATAGGGGGTGATCTCCCCTCTGGCAACAAACATGACTCTCGCTCTCCTGATTATGATGACTGGCAATTAAATGGCGATATTATATTCTATCATGAAGCTTTAGATTGTGCTTTAGAAATCTCCTCTATGGGGATAAGGGTAGACGCTGAGACGCTGAGAGAACAGCTCAAAAAAGCTGACAAAGAAGAGAGAATGTCTTTAGATTTTCATAAAATGGTCTTGAATGAAGTGCTCCCCTACTCTATAGGCGGAGGTATTGGTGAGTCTCGCCTCTGTATGTATTTGTTAGAAAAAGTACATGTGGGTGAGGTGCAAGTTTCTGCGTGGTCCGAAGAAATTATCAAAGAATGCGCGAAAAAAAGAATTTTCTTACTTTAATAAGCTATTAAAACTATCTGATCATTTGATTATAGATAATGGACTCCCTAGATAATATAAAAAACTCTTTTCTTTAAAGAAAAGAGTTTTTTTAGATATTTATTTGCCTAGGGGATATTTTATGTATATATTTAAAATACCCCTATAACGCAAAGGCTTTTACTGTGATGAGAAAATTTCTTATTACAGCAAAAGTCTTTTTTTTGGTTGTATAAATTATCAATATCTATTATACTAGAGGTAAGGAATATTTAATTGTTGATTGTCGTAAGCTACATGTACATTAGGTGGGAGCAAGTCCGTCCATTCTTGATGACTTAGCTCGTGGTTCATGTGGATAAAATAGGTATTTTGGGGCTGGATTTGTTCTATGAGGGCTAAAGCTTCTTCGAGATTAATATGAGTACTATGTTTTTTCAATCTAAGGCAATCTAAAACTAAGGTGTGAACCCCTTTTACACTATCTATCGTTTTTTGAGGAAGGGTTTTGACATCTGTAAGATAGGCTAATTCCCCTATTTTATAACCCGTAATCGGTAAACGCCCATGCATGACAAGGAGAGGGAGTATTTGGGTTTTTTCTATAGAGAACTCTTGATAATGTTCTATCGTATGAGGGATAAACTGAGTTAGCCCTCCTCCTATTTGAATATTAGTATTATTGAAGAGATATTCAAAAACTCTTTTAATATCTTTGAAAGACGGAATATCGGAATATAAAGGCATAGGATAGTGCCAAGAAAAAGGACGTAATTCGTCTAGCCCTATAACATGATCAAAATGAGAATGGGTAATAAGAATGCTATCAATACGTTGTATTCTATGATGAAGGAGCTGCATTCTAACATCAGGCCCTGCATCAATAAGGATCACTTGATCACCTATCTCTAAAAGAGCAGAACAACGAAGCCTTGTATCTTTGGGGTCAGAAGAAAGACATACCTTACAGGAACATCCGATAACAGGTACTCCAGAAGACGTCCCTGTGCCTAAAAATGTTAATTTCATGACAATAACCTTAATTTATTATATAATAATATTGTATAATAAATTATATAACAAATATAACAAATCAGCAACTAATATTTCAGGAGAAAACATGCTAGGAGAATTCAAATCTTTATTTAATAATAAATTCTTTTTTAAATCTTTGGGGCAAGAGCCCATTAACAATCAAGATTTTGTCATCAAACACTTCACGAATGATTCTCGCATAGAAGAAGATGCTCATTTGTATTGTTTCGTGGGGATAAAAGGAGAGAATTTCGATGGGAATGACTTTTTTATGGATAGCTATAAGAGAGGAATAAGAATTTTTCTCTTAGATAAAAAACCTGATGAAATACCTAGTGATGCTATCGTTTATTTAGTAGATGATACCCTAGAAGCTATCTCCCTTTTAGCAAAACACCATAAAAATGAATTGACAATTCCTCATATTCTTATTACAGGTAGTGTGGGAAAAACCACTACGAGATTAATACTTACGGCGATTCTAAAAGAAAAATATGCTGTACATACGGCTAAGAAGAATTGGAATAATGCCATAGGCACTCCTTTGACTGTGCTGTCTACTCCTAGAGATACTAAAATATCAATCTTAGAAGCAGGGATGAATAGTAAAGGCGAAATCGCTCATTTATCTAAAATGATTAATCCAGAAATAGCTATTATTACTAATGTTGGTTATAGCCATGTGGGGCATTTAGGGGGGATAGATCAAGTCGCTGAGGCTAAAAGTGAAATCGTGGAAGGAATGCATGAAAATTCATTGTTATTAATTAATGAAGACGATCCTTATAGAGCACTTTTTGAATCTAAGGCTAAAGGACCTATCGTCTATTTTAATCCTAAAAATCTTGAAATTATAAAAGATATGGGCTTAGAAGGGTTTAGCTTTATCCACAAAGATTACCCTGATTTTCATTTTTTCTGCCCTATTGCGGGGACTCATTTACTCTTAAATTTATCTATTATTTTTGCTCTTGTGGATATTCTCCAAATTCCTTTTTCTTGTATTCAAAAAGGCTTATCTAATATACAGGGCTTAGACGATAGAATGCGTATTTTTACCAATAAAAAAGGAGTCTGTGTTATAGCAGATTGTTATAATGCTTCTTTAGAGTCTTTTAAAGCTGCTATTGATGTTCTTAAAAAAGCTAAGGGGCGAAAGATCGCTGTGATAGGAAGTGTTTTAGAATTAGGGGATGATGCTGAATTTATCCATAAAGAAATAGGAAAATATATAAATGATTCTAAGATAGATCTAGTCTTAGCTACAGGGCAAGAAATCAGTTATACTTGTAATCAGTTAACAAAAATTCCTTATGCTCATTTTGAACATAAGGAAGATGTTTGGTTTGTTTTAGATAAAGAATTACAAGAAAACGATACCGTCCTCTGTAAAGCCTCTAATGGTATAGGCTTAGGTTTAATAGTGAGACTATTAGAGCAATAACTATCTAATAGTAATATTAGTTCGTTTTACGCTACTATTAACACCTTCTATCACAATAGGGATAGAGAAAGAGCCAGCTGGGACAAAGGGGTATCCAGCCTCCTCCATAGTGACAGTGAAAGGCGATCCTCCCGTAAGAGTGCGAGATCCTACACTCCCACTCTTATAAGCTATACCTGTTTTAATGGTGATTTTTATTACAGCTGACGCAGGCCATGTACCACTACTAGGTCGTGTTTTGGGGTACTCTATATCAAAACTAACATGGGTAGCAATAATCTCTAATTCATAGCTCA
>CAMQVI010000018.1 GCA_947038195.1 uncultured Brevinema sp. | reverse complement strand
GAAACAGCTCTTATTATTGGTGTCAACAAGGTTTGAAAACTTATTGAATCAAGAAAAATAAGCTGTATATTGACTTTGTAGGGCTATATGCTATAATAAATGGGAGGAGATGAAATATGAAAAATTCATTACAATATCATGCAGAAGGACGCCCTGGTAAGATAGAAGTTATTCCAAGCAAACCTTGTCGAAGCTCAGAGGAACTCTCTCTTGCTTATTCTCCAGGTGTAGCAGAACCTGTATTAGAAATCTCCAAAAACCCTAGTGATGTCTATAAATATACAAGTAAAGGGAATCTCGTAGGGGTGATTTCTAATGGTACGGCGATTTTAGGGCTAGGGGCTTTGGGAGCATTGGCCTCAAAGCCTGTAATGGAAGGGAAAGGTATTCTTTTTAAAAGATTTGCAGATATAGATGTGTTTGATATAGAGATAGATGAAACAGATCCTAAAAAATTGATAGAAATCATTAAATCCTTAGAACCTACCTTTGGGGGGATTAATTTAGAGGATATTAAATCTCCTGAATGCTTTGAAATAGAACAAACCCTTATTAAAGAATGTAGCATTCCTGTTTTTCATGATGATCAGCACGGGACGGCTGTGATTGCTTTGGCAGGATTGTTGAATGCTTTAGAAATCGCTCAGAAAGATATTGCTAAGGTGAAAGTGGTTTATAATGGAGCAGGAGCAGCTGGAATTTCCTGTGCGAAGATGTTTCTTTTAGCAGGTGTAAGCTTAGAAAATCTTTATATGTGCGATATTAATGGGCTTCTCGTGAAAGATAGAGAAAAAGAGCTTTTTGAAGAACAAAAACAGTTTATGAAAGAATGTCCCGAAGCGAATTTGGTTGAGGTGATAAAGGGTGCTGATGTTTTTGTGGGGGTGTCTGCTGCCGATTGTGTTAGCCCTGAAATGCTCAAAAGCATGAATGATAATCCCATTGTCTTCGCTATGGCTAATCCCAATCCAGAAATAACTTATGACTTGGCTAAAAAAACAAGGTCAGATATTATTATGGCTACAGGACGTAGTGATTACCCTAATCAAGTTAATAATGTGCTGGGATTTCCATATATTTTTAGAGGAGCTTTAGACGTAGGAGCTCCTTATATCTCAGAAGGAATGAAAATGGCTGCAGCCAAGGCTTTAGCTGCTCTAACGAAAGCCCCAATCACAGATGAGCTTAAAAAAAATTATGGAGGGGATTTGGTTTTTGGGAAGGATTATATTATTCCTAAACCTTTTGATTCTCGCATAATAGAATGGGTATCTTCGGCGGTGGCAGAGGCTGCTTGTAAAGAAAATCTAGCTAGTCGTCCTAGGGAAGATTGGGATCAATACCGTTTAGAGCTGAGGAAAAGAATGGAGAAGTATTGGGCGTAGTATTTTCTAAGCCCCTCAAAATCTCTAACTCAAGAACAAATATAAGGAGTACATTATGCTGAAAATCAATGTAGTAGATAGTTGCAGAACAAATAATTTTGATGATAGTCAATTATTTGAAAAAATATCAAAAGTATGGGGCAATATGTCTGATGTTCTTGGTATAAAATATGGTGTATACCATAATTACAGTACAAATTATAAAGGTGATTATACATTATCTGTGGGAACAGAGGAAGGTATTAATAATGCTGAAACAATAGAAATACCAAGTTTAGAATATAAAATATTTGAAGTAGATATGTCGAAAAGTACAGAGAACGCTATTTTTGAGACTTGGAAACATATTTGGGATTTAGAAGAAAAAAAGTTGTTGAAACGAGAGTATCTTGTGGATTTTGAAAAATATTATGTGGATGGAAAAGTTGAAATTTATATAGGTGTAGAAAAATAATATGTCGATATATAATAATATGTAATAAGAGAGGAAGATGATAAAAATTATAGATCAGCTACAAGAAAATGAATCACAAGTAGAATATGTTTCTAGAATCTTAAAAAAAGATATCATATCTTTAAAACTGAAACCAGGCGATGTCTTGAGCCAAAATAAGGTTAAAGAATTGTTTGATATTAGCCGTACCCCTGTAAGGGAAGCTTTTATTAAACTAGAGAAAGAAAAATTACTAGAAGTACTACCACAACAGGGAACAAAAGTCACTCTTATTGATACAGAATGGATAAAGGATTTTCTTTTTATGCGTAGTAGTATAGAGGTGAAAGTAATAGAGTTAATAAAAGATGATTTTTCAGATAACTATATTTCCAAATTAGAAAATAATATTGTACAACAAGATCTTTCAATGGATGGTGATCCTAATGATTTTATTTTATTAGATAATGAATTTCATAAAATAATATATGAATCTGTCGGAAAACTTCAAATATGGGAATCTATATGCCCACTCCAATCAAGTTATGATCGACTAAGGTCTCTATTTTTCCAAAAACATTCTTCTTTTGAAATTACTATAGCGCATCATAAGATGTTACTGAATTTTATTAAAAAGAGAAATATAGAAAAAGCAGTTTTATTTGTAAATGATCATATAGGACAAACTTTTGATCTATATGAAGATATAATAAAAGAAAATAGTGCTTATATGAAATAGCTATTTTATTATTTTATAATATATTAGACACTTTTTGTAATAATATGATTTTCATATTGCAAATTATTTAAAACCTATTATAATATTAAATAAAACCACCACCTTACATGTAAGATGGTGGGACGATAAGGAGTATTGTTTATGTCTAAAGACAATGAAATAATAGATATTATTAAAACAGAATTGTATACCCCTGTGGTTGGAGATATTCTAGATGAATTAGGTTATTATCATCAGTTTCTCCCTCAGCCTATTCAAGCACTTACAAAAGATATGAAATTAGTGGGTAGAGCGATGCCTGTGGTAATGGTAGATGTCTATGGTCCCCAAGAAGAGCCTTTTGGAAAATTAACAGAAGCCCTTGATCAATTAGAAGAAAATGAAATTTATCTAGCCCATGGTGGAGCTATGAGGTGTGCCTATTGGGGAGAAATTTTAACAGCAACAGCAAAAAAAAGAGGAGCTGTAGGTGCGGTTATCAATGGCTTTGTAAGAGATACCCCACAAGTGCTAACTCAAAATTTCCCTGTTTTTTGTAGGGGGCGTTATGCTCAAGATTCCTCTGTAAGAACTAAGGTACTAGATTATCGATGTCCTGTTGATTTAGAAGGAATATGGATAGAGCCAGGGGATATTATATTTGGAGATATTGATGGGGTGCTTATTATTCCCCAAAAAGTAGAACAAATTGTTCTTGAAAAGTCATTGGAGAAAGTTAGAGGAGAAAAACTAGTAAGACAAGAGATCGAGAATGGTATGAGCTCAACAGACGCTTTTAAAAAATATGGAATTTTATAAAATATTTCTATAAAGGAGAATACAATGGAAACATTAAATGTCAGCACTTTTTTTATCTATTTTACACTATATTTATTGGTCATGTTTGCTATTGGCTATGTAGCTAGTCGTAAAAAGAATTTTGGAGGAACAGACTTTCTTTTAGCAGGAAGATCTCTTCCTTTATATTTAGTCCTAGGGACTGCACTAGCAACTATGGTTGGGACAGGGTCAAGTATGGGCGCTGTTGGTAAAGGCTATACTGCTGGCTGGGCTGGAGCTTTAGTAGGAGTAGGGGGAGCTATCTCACTTTTATTTCTATCTCGAACATTTGCTGAAAATCGTAAATATGAATTTATGACAATGACTGAAGAAATCGCTTTTTATTATGAAAACAATAAAGTTGTTCGTGCCTTTGCTTCTATACTTTTATACTTAGCTTCTATAGGTTGGTTAGGAACCCATATTATAGGGGGTAGTTACTACTTAAATTTAGTAACAGGATTAGACCTAGGGCTTTGTAAAGCTATTACCGCTGCAGGTTTTGGGGCTTATGTGCTTGTCGGGGGATATTTAGCTGTAGTCTGGACGGATTTTGTTCAAATAATTATTGTTATTAGTGGATTTATTTTAGTTGCTGTTTTGGGGCTTCAAGCTGCTGGTGGTTTCGAAAATATTATGAATACCGTACCTAAAGAAAAATTGAGTTTTCTAGGTATAGGAGAATTAGGAATATTACCAGCTCTCTCTATTATAGTTGCCCAATTTACAGGGGTTATGGGGGTGCCTTCTTATCGACAAAGAATATATAGTGCTGACAGTGTTGAAACAGCAAAAAAAGCTTATTTAATTACAGCTTTTGCTTATCTTCTTTTTGCTTGTCTTCCTGTTATTATAGGACTTAGTGCTTTTGTACTCAATCCTAATCTCGAAAAACCAGATTTAGCATTTCCTTATATGATTTTAAATGTACTACCTGCTGGACTAGGTATTTTTGTTTTAATTGCAGGTTTAAGTGCTACAATGTCTTCTGGGGATTCTGATACCATGACTGGTGTTTCTATTTTAATGAGAGATGTTTGGACTGTTGTCACAGGAAAACCGCCTAAAAAAGAGCTAGTTTTATCTTATTCACGTTATGCGACTATTTTCACTTTATTTATGGCTTATATATTGAGCACAATTTCTTCAGATATTATTGGATATATGACTAATATGATAGGGACTTTTATGTCAGGGTTAGCAGCTTCTGTCATACTAGGTAAACTCTGGAAGCGAGCTACTTGGCAAGGGGCTATTGCTGCCTATATAGGAGGGTCAGTGACCTCTTTAATTATCCTAGCTCTCCCTAATGTATTGAGCTTTTTTGGTAGTAATGTTATACCATCCTTTGCTATGGCATTATTAGCAGAAATCATTGTAAGTCTATTAACTCCTGTGAAAACACGTAGTGATGAAGATGTTCTTAAAGACTTATCTGCTGAAAGAAACATTATAGAAAATTAATTTGGAGGGAGCTATGGCTACTATTTCAGCTTCTGATTTGCGTATTACAGACATGAAATTATCTAGTATTACGGATGCTCCTATGGATTGTACGCTAATTAAAATTGAGACAAACCATGGAATAACAGGTTATGGAGAAATACGAGATTTTGCAAGTCCTAAATATGCTTTGCAATTAAAGAGATTAATATTACAAGAAAACCCTTGTAATATAGATAAAATATTTCGTAAAATCAAACAATTTGGATATCATGCTCGTCAAGGTGGTGGAGTTAGTGGAATAGAAGTGGCTCTTTGGGATATTGTTGGGAAATTTTATAAGATACCTATTCATCAAATGCTGGGTGGTAAATTTAGAGATAAGATATTAATCTATTCAGATACCGATGTGCATGATAAAAATGATATTAATGAGCTAATTGAAGCATTAAAAAGGCGAATTAGTTTGGGATTCCAATGGCTTAAAATGGATTTAGGTATCGAAATGTTACTTGATCATAAAGATACTCTAATGATGCCTAAATCAAGTTTAGATACATTCAAAGGATTCTCCCAAGAAACTCTTTCTTTTGGGTTTGACAATCAACAAAGAGAAGATCTTTTAAATATTCCTCACCCTTTTTCGGGGATTCACATTACTGAAAAAGGAATAGATATTCTTGAAGAGAGGGTTGCTAAAGTTAGAGAAGCTATTGGTTATGAAATTCCTCTAGCTATTGATCATATTGGACATATCTCTCACTTAGATTGTATTAAACTATTAAAACGCTTAGAAAAGTATAATTTAGCATGGGCAGAAGATCTTGTTCCTTGGTTTTACACAGAACAATGGAAGAAAATTGCTGAAGCCACAACTGTTCCTCTATGCACAGGAGAGGATATGTACCTTAAAGAAAGTTTTCTTCCTCTTTTAGAATCGGGAGCTATTTCTGTTATTCACCCTGATGTGCTTACCTGTGGTGGAATTCTTGAATGTAAAAAAATTGCTGATCTTGCTGCTTCGCATGGAGTGGCTGTCGCTTTACATATGGCAGAAACTCCTGTGGCGTGTTTAGCAGCTGTCCATGTTGCTGCAAGTATAGAAAACTTTTTAGCTTTAGAATATCACTCTGTAGATATACCTTGGTGGGATAGTATTATTAATAGTTCCCTTAGCCCTCTTGTACGAGATGGATTTATTCCTGTTCCGAATCTTCCAGGATTAGGTATTGAAAGTTTAAATGATTCTGTTATTCAAGAACATCTAGATCCTCGCTATCCTTCTCTTTGGAAGTCTACGGAAGAATGGGACAATGATTTCTCTCATGATCGTATTTGGAGTTAGAATAATACAATAACACAACAACAATAAAGGACGGAACATGTTGTTTTCATCCTTTAACAATACTATATTTAATAGCTCCTCATTTGTTTGATATAGAAAAAACAAAAATAATGAGTCTCTTAATGGATATATTATTAAATATTGATAGAATATAAAATACCGTGATCTTATGGAATGGGTATGGGGCTCTTGTGTTCCTTTTTATTAAAGGACATGGGAGCCTTTTTTTAGGGTAATGATACAATAAAAGACGCAAATCATATGTTCTATTTTTTATCTATTACTTAATATACATGGACCTGTTTAAGCGCTTCAATACATGTTTGATGATCTTCTTTACGAGTCAATCCCGAAACACTAACTGTTCCTACTATACCAAGATCTTTTACAATAATAGGAAAGGCTCCACCACATAGTTTATATTCATGGGGGTCAATTCCAAATCTAGCACAAAATACATCTACACCCATTTTATGTGCTTGTATATCGATAGAAGCCGAGCTCTGCCCAAAATACTCCACCGTTTTTCTCTTACCTTCTATCCATGCTATTGTTTTTTTTGTAGTACCATATTGATAATGAGTATATACGGGGATTCCATTGAGTACAATCTCTACCCCCATGGGTTTAGTAGTAGATACCATCTTATCTAGTATTTTATCATACAAATACTTAGCATGTTCATAAGTAAATTTGGGAAATAATAAGTCATCTTCTTCTTGGATTCTTTCTTGTTCTGTTTTTCCATATGTTTTTATACCATAGTCTTCTGACATTGTAATACCCCTATTTTAAATATTTTAATCTATATTTATTTGCCATTATTACTATACTATTTTATTACTATTATTTCAATAGATTTATTAAGGTACGCAACAAAATTTTATTTTAGTATTAATTGGAAGTTTGAGTTTTAAAATTAATGGTGTTATAATAGGGGTAATAGGAATGAGGTACTGCAATGAATAATCAAGAGTTAATAGTCACAGATAATATCATTGACGAATTACAGATAGAAGAAAAAAATATTCTTTTTATAACAGGGGCGGATTCCTATGAAGCTTTTCATATTCATCACGGAATTAACGAACTGTGGAGAGATAAAAATTGGAAGCATATTAGGGTACAAGGAGAGCCTACGGTAAGCCTTGTAGATGAAATTGTTCAAGATTTGTTATTTGTCGATATTGTTATAGGACTAGGAGGTGGCAGTGTTTTAGATACTGCCAAAGCCGTGAGTGCCGTTTTTGTAGATAAAGGTTCTATTAAAGATTATCTTCCCGGAATAGGGGATAAAACCCCTAGTGGTAAAAGAGTTAAATTGTGGCTTTGTCCTACTACAGCAGGGACAGGGGCTGAAAGTACTAATAATGCAGTGATTGCCGATTTTGAAGAAGGTTATAAAAAATCTATTAGGCATGATGGTTTAATTGCTGACAAGGTGATTATTGATAGGACTTTAAATGCTAAAGCCCCTCGTAATATAACTTCTTCTAGCGGAATGGATGCCTTCGTGCAATTATTAGAAGCTTATTTTTCTCATAAAGAGGACGATAAGCTTAGAATACTTATAGAAGAAGCTATTATAGATTTTATAAAATATTTTCCCGTTGTTTTGAAAGATGGTGAAGATTTGCAAGGTCGTTTCAAAGTCTCTTTATCTGCCTATGCTTCAGGTATTGCTATAACCAAACTAGGAATAGGGGTCGTACATGGAATTGCAGGTCCTTTAGGGGGGCTCACTAAAATAAATCATGGTATTATCTGTGCACGTCTTATCTACCCTGCCTTAAAAGCTATGCATCTTAAAGCTCTGGAAACTAATAATAGCGTATTTCTAGAGCGTTATAATAAACTTTGTTCTCTATTAGGTAAAGACCTTCTCGAAGTCATTGATCTTTTGAATATAGTTATAAATATTCCTAAATGGGATACTTATGAAATTAGTGATGAAATTAAAGAAAAAGTCTATTATGAGGGGATTAATAGAGAATCCTTAATTACCCTCTCAGAAGAAGAAGTCTTGGCTATATTTTGATAAAGATAAAAAAAACACTCTAGTATACACTAGAGTGTTTTAGTAGCTACCCATAAAATGGTGAACTTATTAAAATTTTATATATTCTTTAAAGAAAGGTATTTTGCAAGTCCTTCTTTAAAGATATGCATAGCTTTTTTGAGGACTTTTTCTTCAAGGGCATAGCATATACGGATTTTATCTTTTCCTAGCTCTGGATTGGCGTAGAATCCTTCTCCTGGGGCAAACATTACCGTTTCTCCATCTATATCAAACTCTGTTAATAACCAAATGACAAACTCTTCTGCATTAGTGATAGGAAGTTTTACAAAAACGTAAAAGGCACCTTCTGGCTCGCTCACAACAATATCAGGGATTTTTTGTAATTCTGTGTAGAGAGTATTTCGTCTTTTTTCGTACTGCACTCTAAATTCTTCTAAAAGACTATCTGGGAGAGCGTATAACTGGGTAGCCCCTATCATATCTAAGGTAGGCATAGCCAATCTAGCTTGGCATTGTTTATAAATAGCAGCCATAAAATCTTTGTTTTTACTAATAATACATCCTACACGAGCCCCACAAGCAGAATAACGTTTAGAGATAGAGTCAATTATAATAACATTTTCGTCCAAATCTTTATAGGTTCCAAAAGAAATAGCTTTGTTTTCTCCATAGGTGAATTCCCTATATACCTCATCACTAATGATGAATAAATTGTGTTTTTTAGCTAATTGAGCAAATCTATCTAATTCTTCTTTAGCATAAACAACCCCTGTAGGGTTACTGGGATTGGAGAACATGATTGCTTTGGTTTTAGGGGTGATAGATTTTTCCATTTCTTCTAAAGAAGGGAGATGGTACCCGTCTTCTGCGTGAGTATGAATAACTCTAGGAATGATATTTAAGGTACTGAAATAGCTATTATAGTTAGCGTAGTAGGGGTCTGGAATAAGAATTTCATCTAATTCATCGAAGAGAGACATAAAGATAAATAGAAAAGCTTCACTCCCTCCTGCTGTAATTAAAATATCATCAAGAGCGTAGGACATATCTCGTCTTTGATAATATCCTTGAATCCCTTTTCTTAGCTCTACTAGTCCAGCAGAATGAGCATAGGATAAAACTTTTTCTTGATAATTAGCAATAGCATCGAAAAAAACTCTAGGTGTTTCTATATCAGGCTGACCTATATTAAGATGAATAATCTTTTTCCCTTTTTTGACTGCTTCTTCTCCATAAGGGATTAATTTCCTTACAGGGGAGGTTTTAAGCCTACCAATTCTTTCAGAAAGTTTCATATAATGCTCCTTTATTTTTTATCGCAAGTAGGGGACTATGTATATTTTTTGTGAAAGATGTTAAATGGATATATTTTACAGGTAAGATAAGTACTCACCAAAATCCAGCGAGATAAACCCGCTGGATAGTAGTTAATATTAAATATTTAATTATTTGGTTTCGTTCTGAATCATCTCAAAAAGGCACGTGGCAGCAGCTTTAGGACCTGTTTGCTCTTGTCCTTCTACTCCAAGTCTGGTATTAATCATACCTACTTTTACGTCTTTATCAAACATATCTTTAAAGTAAAGATCAATAAGTTTTCTTGTTTCTTTCTCTTTTTGTACGGGACCAAAGGGGTTTGCGAAGAAAGACTCTGTGAGTCCTTTTTCTGACGTAGTACCTTTAGCCATACGCTTACCTTCAATAAATACTTTTAAGGCTTCATCTATATTATCAAAGAAAGAAAGTGCCTCAGGAGCATCAGAATAGTTATTAGCATATAAGAAATAGTCTATAGGCTCTCCAGCAGTAATTTCTTCATAGGTAGATACAGGAATAATAACACGAGCATTAATTTTATCGGGGTTCATGAAGATAGATCTGTCTAATTCTTTATAGGCATAACCTTGATCTAAATCGTCTAAAC
The DNA here is from genome assembly GCA_947038195.1 of uncultured Brevinema sp. Taxonomy (GTDB): domain Bacteria; phylum Spirochaetota; class Brevinematia; order Brevinematales; family Brevinemataceae; genus Brevinema_A. The sequence continues at coordinate 19,308 of CAMQVI010000018.1, read as the reverse complement.
GAACAAAAGCACCAATCTCTGTCCCAAAAGCAAGAGGTTTACCCTTATCGAGTTTTAGTATCCCCATGTCATCAAAAATAATAACCATTTTTTGGAGGTAGTCTTGAGCAAGATAGCGGAAAGCTTCTAAACTTTCGGATTTACCAGCACCACTATCTCCCATAATAACAACATTTTTACAAACATCATTTTTAAGGGTGATTTTAACCATAGCACCGTGGATAGGTAACTCTTTATTGCTAATAGCTTTTACATTGTGAAGGGTAAGAAGCATTTTTTTCATATAGCCAAAGTAATCAATTTTGTTACTTCTATTGATATATCCCACCATCATATCATTTTCTTTATCGTGGTAGAAGTCTGTTTTTAAGTTACTAGGTTCTTTATCATCATGAGCATACACATAAACCATGTCAGGTTTAGTATTTTCGTATTCAGAGCGATCTGCTGTTTCAAATAAGTTACAAAGAGTAATTCCTTGAGACATAAATTCTTTAGGGAAGTAAGTGAAGACAAGGTATTTACCTACTTTAATAGGGTAACAGAACCAAGAATCCAAGTCTAAATGAATATTTTCGATGGGGTTATGGTCTGTGACTTCGTGGAAGAATCCAGATCTCGTATTTTCTTCTGGATAGACAATAAAAGGAGGCATTAATACAAGGGTATTGATAAAAGGAATTTCTGCAATGTTTCCATAACTAGCTGGGCAAGACCATGGTACTTGTGCAAGGCTGAATCCAGCATTAATACTACTACGAGATTGTCTTAAAACCATACTGGCTTTGAGGGATACATTTTTTTTGATTTTACGCCTAGTGTCGATGATGAGGTTAGTGAGTTTATCAATAGCTCTAATGAGCTCTCCCTTAGACAATCCACTACGGGAAGGTCTGTCATGGTACAAAATAGCATATCTTTCTATCTTGAGCCAATGAGTGTAAAACTCATCAATGAACGTTACAAATTTAGCTCTATCACTAATAAAAGGCATATAACGAGCATATTCGTCATCTAATTGTTGGACAGATAGTACCTTCATTAATTCTGTGAGAGACTCTTGTAATTCATCTCCATGATAAACAGAACCTAAGTACTGATGAGTGAGGGTGTCATTTTTTTCGATATGATCAAGGAACAGTTTCAATGTTCTTTCAAACCCTTTACTTTCTAAAAGTTCAAAGGCAGAGTGACAGTATTTTAGGTTGAAATTAAGTAAAATTCCTGAACGGACTACTTCGAATTCTTTAGCCATTTTTAGCCTCCACTAAATATTCATTATGATTGTTTTTTAGGCAATGATATGAAACTATACTAATTTATATGCGATTTTAATTCATACTATTATTGTAAAATATTTTATAATAAAATGCAATCATTTTTATATAATAGATGAGAGTTACAAGGGGTGTTTTATTAATTCACTAGAATTAAGCTCTTTTTTGGGGAGGTGTTAACAATTATGGAAACTCTACTATATTAATATAAGTGTTCATTTCTTAAAAAAGATCTTAGTAGTAATACTTATTTTATAAGTCGTGGATAATTTGTTTTTCAATTTTTTGACCTAAGTATGCTAAGGCTTTACTGTAAATTATAAAAGCTGGCTCTATATCTCTTAGACGTAGGTATTCATTTTTCTGATGAGAACTATGTCCACTATCAGGAAACAACATCCCATAACTTACAAAATTTTGCATAGCTCTAGAATAAGTAGCTCCACCTATGGCGAGAGGGGTGGTGTCCAATCCTGTTACTTCATGGTAGATAGCACAAAGGTTTTTTATTAACTCACTATCTTTAGGTATGTAAAGTGAGGGGGCAGAATCATAAAATCGATATCTTAATCCATAAGGAGTAGTGATACCTTCTAATTTAGAGACAAGAGCTTCAATGTTGGTATTTACAGGGATACGAAAATCAAAAGACAGGACAGCGTTATCTTCATCGATATTTACAGATGCAAGATTTGTTTTTAATTTCCCAGAATCCTCGTCTTCTATGATACCAAATAAGTGCTCCCCATAAGGAGATTCTTTTATGTATTCTGCAACAAAATCAACACAAGGACTGTGGTAACCTATATTATAGAGCGCTGTCATCAAGCGGGAAATAGGGTTAATTCCATTTTCCACATCAGCGGCATGAGCTGTCTTTCCTTGTACCGTAATATTATCTGTATTTTGGGTATGGGCGTAATTTAATCGAGAAAGCTCCTTAGCCAATTCCTCTTGTTTTTCCCCTGTGTATATTATAGAAGAAGGGACAACATTAAAAGCACCGCCCCCTTTAAGGGTAATTGCTTCGCCACTACCTTCTATGGTGAATTGTAGTAAGCCTTTTTCTGCATAAATTACAGGAAAGCTACTATCTGGAGTTATTCCTTGTTGGGGGATTTCTTCATTTTCTATGTATTTATAGATACATTGCCACAGTCTTTCTTCATCTGTACCAAATATAAAACGTATTCTCTTGCTGAAAGTAAAGTTGAGATTCATAAGGGCTTTTAAAGCATAAAGGGCTACCATAGTGGGGCCTTTATCGTCGGCTACCCCTCTAGCAATAAGCTGCTCGTCTTTTTGGATGAGCTTAAAAGGAGAATCATACCATTCTTCTCCATCATCTACAGGTACGACGTCTAAATGACAAAGCACCCCTACAAGTTCTTTTCCTTCTCCTATCTCAGCATATCCGTAGTACCCACTAGGGTCTTTGAAAGTCTTCAAACCTAAGTCATCACAAATTTTTAAAGTTGTATCAAGGCAAGAATCTATGCCCTTCCCAAAAGGGATGTGAGGGGCAATAGTAGAGGCATCATAAACACTAGGGCAAGCTATTATCTTTCCAAGGTTTAGAAGTAGCTCTTCTTTTAATTTATTGTATTCTTGTTCTAGAAGTTCTCTAGTAGGCATGGGGGCTCCTTGGCTAATTTTCAAATTTAATTTTTTTCACCAAGAATTTATCTAAATAAATATTATGATATGAAGATAAGGGTAATATACTCTAGCTTATAGTAAGCTAATAAATTTACCAATGACTCTATAAAGAGATTCACTGGCTTCATAGGGTAATTTGTCGTATTCGTGGAGATTGCTTAGGTATTCGATTCGATTTTGTATTCTTTTAGTAAGTAATTCTATGTAATTAGGGTCTCCAAAATCAGGAACAAAACCATGTACAGGTATATAGCTAATCTCACTAACATTAGAAAATTGTTCAAATTGTGCTGTACCTTCTATTATTTGCTCTAATACGCCTAGGGTTACTTTTGGTGATATTTTTTTCTCTAAGAAAAACCCTGTGTTAAGGATATAGCACTCTATTCCTTTGTTTTTAAATAAGGCTTTGAAGTTTAGATAATCATGGATCAAAGGATATACACGGAAAGGGTTGGCGTAAGGCTCTATGATAAGTCGATTTATATCCACATCTTTACCAAGGTTTTCCGCAGAGGTTCTTTTAGTGGCTAAGGTAGCCCCTAGGGTAGCAGCTAATACAGGAGAGTTAATCTTTAGTATAGGAGGCAAAGACTCGTCTTTCATGATCCAAAAAATAGCATTACATTTTTCGTCAAACTTATACGCTCTATTATCAGAAAGGAATTTAGATTTAATAGCTCGTCCGTTGCCATTTTGTATATCTTCCGTAACAGGGACGATACGTCCTGTATTGTCTACCGTAGCTCCACAATTTTGGAGGGTGAGTAAGTATTTATTGTCAGGAGAATCAGCTGGATAGTCTTGAGTTTTATCAAAGTAAGCAGGCTCTAATGAGATAGAGGAAGCATCATTAGAAGATATAACAAAGGCATCATCATGAAGTACCGTAATATCATATTTCCCTTGGTGTCTCGCATGGGTAATCGTAGATTTACCACTTCCTGATAGTCCAAATACGCCTGCTACGTATTTTTCTCCATTGGCAAGGTTATAGCGCTTTTGTCCTCCGTGGCAAGGTATATAGCCTATTCTATTAGCTATCGTCCACCCTAAAGTGAGGGTGCTTTTTTTAAATTCTCCAAAATAACGCATCCCTAAAATGGCTACGCAGTTATGCTCAGGGTCAAAGAGTATAAGCCCTTGAGGGTATTTTTCGTCCGCCCAATAAGGATCAGAATAAACATAAATATCTCCTTCATCAATAGGACTAGAATTATCGTATAGCTCTTTGAATTCTTGATGAAGAAATTGAAAATTCAAAAGCCAAGAGTAAAGGGTGTTTTCGAATCCTTCTGGGATTAAAAGATGAGCTCTCACCATAAAATCTTCGTGCAATCCTATACACACGCTAGCTCTATACATTAAATAGTCTTTACTTTGGTAGATAGCCTCTCTTAAGGTCGCAGCAATTCCATCTATGTCCGTATCTGTTTTTCCTATAATACGTCTTGCCGCAATAGTACGCCCCGTGATCGCTCCATCGTTGAATAGGAGGACTTTGGCATCTTCGGGAAGCCCCAGCTCTTTTGCTTTATATACGGGAAAATCTATGGTTATTGTTCCTGGAGAATCTTTAGCGAGAAGGTATGCTTCTTCTAGACTGCTTACTTCGTGGACGTTGTTTCTATGGAAGGCAGTTTCTATGGTGGTTCTTATTTTAGAGTATAGGACTGGTCTGTGCGCTCCTATTCCGTCTTGTGATATTCCTAATATAGTAGCCATTATGGTACTCCTTATATTGTATATACTAATTCAATCGTGGGGTAGTCGTTTTAATAGTATAACATATAATCAAGATAAGTAAAATAGTAAAAACAAAAAGAAGTTCATAACAATATAATTAATTATAAAATATATAGTTACATTAGTTAGATAGGGTTTCTTTATGAATCCAAGAGAAAAGTCTTACAGAAACATAAGAAATCATCATTAAAGCAATAATGAGTTTTAAATTCAGGATGAAGAATATCATAGCATCAATATGTTGGTATTGTTGGATAATAAAATCATAGCTTTTAAGCTCTGAGCTTACGCCTATCGCTAGAGGAAAAGTGTAGGCAGCGTAAAGAGGGGTAAAGGGAACCTTGAATAAACGTACCATAGAAATGTAGTCGAGCATAGTCATAAAAATAGAAAGAGGGAAAAAGATAGCTAAAATATAAGGATTGGGATTGTGGAAAAAGGCGAGGTAACTAGCTAAAATAAGGCTAGGCGGGGCTGCCATTATTCCAAAAGAAGGGACATTATCATCGCTAAGCCTTTCTCCAAAGAAGAGACGGTACATCATAATAGGAAGTAGAATTACATAAAATACCAATCCCATATACCAAGAGTATTCGGCGATAAGAGGTAATCCCATGGATTCACCTGTTAAGGTAATAAGGCAAAACCCCACAGGAGCAATAAACCAAGTGGGAACCATTTTATTAATATCAAAGTTTCTAAGAGGTATACCTCCAAGATGTATACCTAAGAAGATAGATGTCCCCACAAAATGAAGGATAACACCAATAAACCACAGACCTTTCCCTAAAATAGGGAGCTGAGGCATTATAATACTAGCTATGTACATAAGAGTCATATCAAAAGTAACAATAGTACTACTAAGGGTAGGGTTTTTGAAATCACTTATTAAAGTATTAGGGTAGAGGATATTTCTTAGTAGGATAAGGAGTAATAATAAGGTGGCAATAGTAAGCCCTATATAAGGAAAGATGGGGGATAATATTCGCCCTAAAGAAGTACTAACCCCTATAATACTCAGTGATAAGCTAGTTATAGCAACGGGGATAAATTGTAGATTTTTAAGTTTTATCAATTGATTATGTCCTTAAATTAGTATTTATACTATTAATAGTACAAATACTAATAGAGAAAATCAAATATCTTGTAATATTTAGTATATAGAACTCTATGAATAGGTAAAGTTAAGGGATAAGATGAGCTTGAAAATGATTTTAGGGGATTTTTTGTTTGGAGATAGATTTTTCAATCTTGATCTTGATTTGAAATTTAAAAGGGATAAAAAATTAAATTGGGTAAGTATTTTTTAAAATACTTAATATAGGTCAAAATAGGACAAAAACAATCATTTTTATGATTGTTTTTGTCATGAAAATGACTGTAATACCCTAAAAGGGTTATAAAACACCTCAATTTAAGCTTTGATTTTTGACCCTTTTTTGAAAATAATCATTTTTTCACTCTTTTTTATGATTTTTGTATTTTTAAATTTTATATTAAGGGGATTTGATTTTTTTAGATGTTGGGTTTGGGAAAAATTTTGAATCAGGGGATTTTGAATATTGAAATATTTCTTATGATTTTAAATAAGAGGGATTTGATTTTTTAAATTTGGAGAGGAGATTTTGGATTTTAGAAAATTTGGGAGGAGGTATTTTTGGTGGTGGAGAATTATTAAATAGGGGGCTTGAAAAAAAATCTCAATCTAACATTTTAGGCATTGACATTATTATAAAATACGGTATAATTAATTGTGAAATCTTAATCAAACTTAGCTTAGGTCAGGAGTTTTCCATGAACTATCCCAATAAAGATGATATTTATTTTCATCCAGAACTCAAAGAAGTTATTTTCCTTAAAAATATTATTACTGATCCTAATATTAGTGTAGGAGATTATACCTACCACCATAGTTTTGACGATCCCCTCGCTTTTGAAAAACACGTTCGTTATAATTTTATGAATGATAAATTAATTATTGGTAAATTTTGTGCTATTGCCCACGGTATTAGATTCCTCATGAATGGAGCAAACCACAAAACAGAAGGATTTTCTACCTATCCCTTTTTAATATGTCCTGGCTCTTGGTCTGAAAAAATGAGCTTAGAAGATCTTCCTAATAAAGGAAATATCACAATAGGTAACGATGTATGGTTAGGGATGAACGTCACTATTATGTCTGGAGTTACCATAGGTGATGGGGCTATTGTAGGGACTAGGTCGCTGGTGACTAAAGATGTGCCACCTTATACGGTCGTAGGAGGAAATCCTGCTACCATTATAAGGCAACGGTTTAGCGATAAGGTCATTGCACAACTTCTCGAATTAAAATGGTGGGATTGGGATATACAAAAAATCACAGACAACATTCCTTTTTTATTTAATTATGATGAAGAGAAATTACAAGAACTAATCGATAGGGAAAATGTTATATCATTGACGAAAAAAGTACTTCAAGAATTAGGATTTAACTCTCATTCTTAGGGATCAATCGTAATACCCTTAGACACAAAATGGAAATTTACGGATTAGAAAAATAAAAATCACCACACCACCTCTTTAGCAGGGTGGTGTTTTTTTGTGGGGATATACGGTCTTGATAATTTTTATGAGATATCATATAATCAATAATGATAGAAAAACTTAAAATTATATTACAAGAGCAAGCAGATCCTACAAGAGCTCAAGGGCAACAAAAATATATGAAAGATCACTTTGTTTTTTATGGACTCCTCAAGCCCACTGTTAAAGAATTAGCCCAACCCTTCCTAAAAGAATCTCTCTCTTGGGATATCGCCACAATAATCAACAGGTCTCAGCTATTATTCCTTGAAGAAAAAAGAGAGTGTGCTTATATAGCCGTTTATCTATTAACACAAAATTACAAGCGTTTTTCTTATGCAGAACTACAACAATGCTACCCTCTCATTGATATTAATCCTTGGTGGGATTCTGTAGATGCTTTTCAAAAGTTTTTTTCTTTATGGATACAAAAACACCCTGAGCATTTGAGAGAAGTGTCTATCACTTGGAATGACTCTTCTTCTTCTTCTCTCTGGCAAAAACGCTCTGCTCTCATCCTGCAATTAGGACATAAACAAAAACTAGATCCCAAATTACTTTCTGAGATTATTATTTCTAACAAAGATTCTTCCGAATTTTTCATTCAAAAAGCCATTGGATGGATCTTGAGAGAATATAGTAAAACTAATAAAATCTGGGTTAAAGAATTTATAGCTCAACACCCTGATCTAAGTAATTTATCCAAAAGAGAAGGGAGCAAATACCTTTATTAACATTCAAAACAATCTCTAATAAATAACTACAAACAAAAACCCCCTATAAAATAGGGGGTTTTTGTTTAAAAATACTCGGATGAGTATTTTTCAGTTTGCTACCTGATTGTTTATAGTATACTGAAAAATCAGATAAATGTCAACACTATTAGGATATTTGATAAGGATAAATACTCAGATATAGTGAAAAATTTCTAAATTAATTAGGAGGTTTTCACTATAGTTATTATATTATAATATATTGAAAAAGGCACTGAAAATTAGAAAAATAGCATTGTTTCCACAAAAAAAACATTTTATTTTTTAGTTTAAGGTAATGGGGAAAGCAAGAAATGAAGAGAGTTGAAGTGGGGTAGGAGATAAGGGAAACAATACAATGAAAAATATCTTGACTTTAGGGTTAATAATGTGTATAATATTTTATACTGTGTTACTATTATCCGATACAAACGTATTACCTTTTTAATAAAAAGACTTGTTAAAGGAGAAGTCTTAATAGCTTTAAGAGCCCGTTATTATAAAAATCATTATTATTATTATTATTAGAATATTTTGAAAAGAGGAATACAATGCAAAGATTATTATTATTTTTCACGGTTGTATTTGTATCTTGTTCTCAAGCATTTATTGAAGAGACACAAGAACTAGTCCCTATGGACGCAAAAATCACCTATAATACCACTTCAACGGGTATTGAGTTAAGCTGGACTTCATTAGAAGAAGCTAAAACAGTGCAATCTTACAGAGGAGAGACTCTCTCTTCGATGACTCTCTATAATGAGAGACTACCACAAAATAATTGGCTAGATACGGACACTATCCCTGGTAGAGATTATTATTATCAAATTAAATCTCTTAATTCCAAGAATCGTGTTATTGGACATACCCCTGTCGTAAAAGGATATAGATCCTACGCTTCCCCTGATGATGTTAAGGCTCCAGTAGCTCTTAAAGCAACAGATAAGGAATATGCTGATAGGATTGATTTACGTTGGGCAGGAGATAGTGATAATAGATATAGAATCTATAGAGCTAAAAAAGAAGGAACGAAACTTTTAGAAGAAATGACTCTTGTAGAAGAAGTTAGCTTTGAAAACTCAGAAGAACTTATCTATAGAGACAAAGGATTGGATACAGCTACTACTTATGAATATAAAGTGGCTGCTGTGGCTCAGGATGTAGATGGAACTATCCTAGAAAAAGATTCTAATCTAGCTACTGGGCAGACTCTGTTTGCTCCTGTGGGATTGGAAGCTTCTAAACTCAGTGGAGAACACCTTGGTGCTATTGAGCTTACATGGGCTGAAGATAGAGATGCTAGTTATTTCAAAGTATATAGAACAGCTGTTCCTCCCACAGACCCAGAACATGATAATTCTTATAAAATGGTAACTTCTTTCGCAGAAAACTCCCCTTATATAGATCGTAACCTTCCTATTATTGAAGGGACAGGACAAGGGAAAAATTTCTCCTATCCTAGCTATTATTATAAAATTGCTATGGTTAAAAATGGGGTAGACTCTAGTCTTGGTAATATGTCAGAAGGAAAAGCTATTGATCCTAGAGATTTTCTCTCAGCTCCTGAACAATTTACCGTGACCTTTGATAAGGAATATTACCCTTATAGTTTAAGAGTTAAATGGCAAGCAGTACAAACAGATAAAGCAGTAGAATATGTACTTACTAAAAAAGATGCCAATAACCCTGACGCAGAACCTGTGATTCTAGCACCTAAAACGGCTGGTGAAGAGCATGTACTTGCTAATGAGGCATTTAACACAAGATGGATATATACTGTTGCTGCTGTCAATAAAGATGCTGGAGATTTAGCAGGACAAGGAACGACAAAATCTTATCATAGTCTTACACCTGCTCCCCCAGCATCTATAGATGCAACAATTCAAGCTCGTGTTCTAACTACTAATCTTACTACCTATTTAGAAACAACTACGAATTTCGATAAATTAACTTGGATTTTAATGAACAAAGGTAAAACAAGTATGAATGGTTATATAAGTGACGAATGGCATGTAACATCTGAGGCTGGTTTCGTTGATCTTAGATGGAAAAAACAATACCCTCAAGAAGCTATTAATTTTTATACTATTTATAGACGGAAAGAAGGGGAAGATGGATTTAAAAAGGTATTTTCTGATATTCCTGTAACCGAACCTGAGGAAGACTCCGAGGGTGGATCCTGGGCTATTTCAGAAACATTTAGAGATGATTTTGGAAATGATAGTGCTCTTCTCAAAGGAGAAGGAACAGGAGCTAATTATGAATCTGTTTATTATGATTACGTCATTACAGCTACCTTTGGGGGAGAAGAAAGCGCTCCTAGTCAGGTGATAAAAGGGTCTCCTTTAGATCCAGCGATAATTTTACCTGCTCCTGCTTATATAACTGTGCCTTTTAACTGGGCGCATGGCTGGGGTTACACATTCGCTAATCCTGGATGGAATGGTAATTTTTATAAACTTGATGCAAAAGATAAAAAATCTCCTAGAGGTTTTGATCAAATTGATAGTAGAGATGGTGGGGTGAATAATCTTGTCTTAGTATGGGAAGATATGAAATTAGGGGCTCACGCTTCTAAAATAGATTCTTATTTATTAAGAATGGCTCCAGGGATTCCTGTTACGGAAGATGAAGAGGACAAAACAGGGTGGAAGGTCTTTAATAACGTCCGCTATGATCATCAATGGTTTAGTAATCCAAGTGATGTAGCTAATAGTACGGGATTGTTAGATACTGCTTTAGAAGGGATTGTTATGCAATATATTCCTCAAAATGTTACTTTTACAGTGTCTCCTCTTAATAAAAATGCTGCGAATATTCCTGGGGATGAAAGAGGTATTATATATAGAGAGACTCCTACCACGCCTGCTCAATATTAATAATTAGGAAAAAATGATGAAAAAAATAACATATTTAAGTTTTTTCAGCTTGATGATTGTGCTAGCGGGGTGTAATGTTTCTTTAGCAGATCAAACGGCTAATGAATTTACCGCTACTGCTTCGGCTGGAGAATTTGCTGATAAAGTCCTTGTAGAATGGATTCCTAAACCTTATTATAAGTCTTATAGTGTGCTACGTAGTTATTTTGAAAATGGTGGTTATGAGTCTATTTCTAGTGGGCCTGTAAGTGGCTTGTCTTCTTTTGAAGATAAAAATATAGAATCTGGTAAAGAATATTTTTATAAAGTAGAAGGCTACAACGCTAATGACTTTCCTAGCTTTCTTTCAGAATATGCTGTGGGGTATGGTGGATCTAGTGGTTCTTTTAATGCTCCCTCTGATATTGATGTTAAAGAAGGGGTGTCTACTAAATATATAGAATTTTCTTGGAATAAAGTAGATGATGCTACCTTTTATGTAATTAAACGTTCGGAAAAAGGATTGGATAATTGGAGTACTATCAAAGAAACTCCTTATACTTCTTTTAAAGATACTGATGTGGAAGCAGGGAAAACATACTTATATAAAATGTCTTCTAAAAATGAGAGCGGTTATTCTGATTTGGACTCGGCTGTTTTTGAGGCTACTACTTACGGTAATGTTCCTCTTGAGTTTAATGCTCATGCAGGGGAATTTGATACGGAAATTCTTTTAGACTGGAATAACGTACCTGCTACGGATTTTTATGAGGTTTATCGTTCTAAAGATCGTTCTAGTACGGGTAGTTTCGTAACGAGAGTGACCCCAAAAAATGGAACCCAAAGACTTTCTTATAAAGATACACCAGCTGCGGGTATTTATTATTATACTATTCTTTATGGAAATGCGATTGCACGAAAGAAAAGTTTACAATTAAGAAGTTTTTATAAAGTATCTAATGCTCCTAATCCTCCTGCTTCGGTAAAAGCATGGCAAGGTAATGATCCTAATAACATAGAAATTAGTTGGTCTACTGTCGATGGAGCTACAGCTTATGAAGTCTATAGAGCTAAAGATGAACCTACCAAGAATTTTGAGATTGTGGCGACAGTGACTGCAACTGTTGGAAGTGAAAATAAATATCTTAATGTCAATGTGCCTAATGATTCTTCTAAATTTCACTATAAAATAACAACTCTTACTGATATCCCTTCTGCAGATTCTATGATTGTAGAAGGATGGGCGAATAAACCCCCTATGGGCTTAAGAGCCAGTGATAATATCGGAGATAGGGTGAGATTGAATTGGGAGGCTACTCCTAGGGCTAAATCTTATACTATAAGTTATTCTGAAACTAAAATGGGTAATTATATTCATGTGGGCGAGATACCTGCTGATAAAACCACCTATGATCATATAATTGATATTGGTAGTGCCAAAGAACAGGCATTATATTATAAAATTGGGGCTAAGAGTGATGTGGGGGCTAGTGAACCTTCTGAAGCTGTAGAGGGTAAAATCAGTAAAATTGATAGCCCTGAAAATGTTAAAGTGATTGATAATAAGACTCGTACTAAAACAATCCCTATGTCATGGGATGCCGTACCTAATGCAAAGGGCTATAGTATTTATGTAGCTACCTTATCACACAGTGGTTCTAACCCAGTAAATTTAAAATCTAAAGATTTTAAATTTCTAGCAAGAGTGGATAATCCATCCTATAGAATATCATTTGGGCAGAACCCACCTGCCTATCCTATAAGACGTCATGTATTTGCGGTAAAAGCTTTAGATGGTGCAGGGGTAGAAGGAGCAGAGGTAAGAACTGGAATAGTTCATAGACTTCCTGTAGATGCTGCGGATTTTGCTAAGGATGTAGATTTTACAATCGTAGAAGCTCAAACTCAGATTCCTAATTTTGGAGCTATGAATAGTGGTGGAAAAGTATCTGGTCGCTATGGTGGTAATTATGACAATTATGCAGCAGCATCTGGATCGAGAAATATATGGAACAATTATAGAAGTTTTGAAGTGATTTTACACGGAGCTCAGAGTGTTGGGGTAGATATAGGAAATCTTAGTGCTACCTTAAATGGACCTCTCCATGTAAAAGGACTGTATAGTGGTACAGTAACCTACCATAATCTTAATGCTAAGCAAGGCGGATATGTTTTTGCTGGGTCTATGTCTGTTAACTATGCTGGACAGAATGTAAGTTGGTCTTACACGAAAGCAGCAGCAGAGCTTACCTCTGTGGTACTTTTAGGCTCTGAAAGTCCTCCTCGAAGACCTAATTATGAACCTGGCGGTGGCTAAAACCTACTTCCTCCATTATAGAGATTTTTCTTCTTGAAAAAACCTTAGAGTAACTAAGGGTATCTGATAATGGTAAAAGGTCAAAATAGATAAATATTTAATAAAAGTGCCCTGTTTTTATGGGGCACTTTTTAGATTAGACTTTTTAAGTCTTAGACTTGCCAAATATATATATATATGATATAATAAAATTGTTTGAAAATATTTATATTGGTTTTATTGAAAAATATAGAATTATTCATTTTATTATTATTATTACCGATAAAAATATGTAAAAACAACTGCAAAGGTGGCCATGTTATGAAATTGTTATTAAGTTTTCCTCTATTTTTAATGCTTCTTTCTTGTGATATTATTCCTTCAGCTGTCGATGGTAGTCAAAAAATTAGAATTAATGCTTGGAGAGATCTTACTCCTAATTTGTATGTGCAAAATGATGTGCCTTATATTAATGTTTCTGAAGAAAAAAATGTTCTTGATTTTGACATGAGAGTGGAAGGAAAGACCATTTACTTAGCATACACTACGGCTAAAAAGTTTAATGTTATTAAAAAACCTTCAGATACTACCTTAGGCATATTTGATATTGCTCTCCCTGAAGCGGGTAAAACTATTTCGGAGATTTCTGAAGAGATAGATGGAGATCAAAAAGAAGTTTCCTATGTTACATTCGATACTGTAGCAGGAACATCTGAAACAGTATCTAAGATCACCACCCACGCACAACATAATGGGGTGTGGGTGAGATTCCTTAAAGGACAAGTAACAGGGACTCCTACGGATCTTCGTATTAACTGGGAGTTAGTTTTCGAAACAAAAGATGCCGACTTCATGTCCATTTCTAACATTAAAATACTCCCTCTTAAAGAGAGAAAAGAAACTCTAGTAGCGATATCTAATGAAAGATCTGTGATTGTATTTAACGATGCTGATAAAAATGGTATTTTGAATTATTTACCCCACTCTTTAAATAACATCCCAGCTAGTCGTATGAAGAGTCTTAATACTTGGGTAGATGATGACGATACCTATGTATCTGTTTTTGCCGATAGTAGATTGATGACAGGCTTTTATAGGAATCTTAATTGGACAGAGACGTTTAATGCAAAAATGTCGGATCGTATTGAACAAATGCAGGTAAAGATGGGGAAAGAAGTCCCCTATGCTGTTTGGGTAGACACAAAGCAAAATAGTGTTAATTTTTTGATATATAATAAAAGAGATGTTCACAAATACCGTTGGATGGAAACGGATAGAATCAACAATGCAAACTTACCTCAATTATCAAGTTCCCTTTATAGAAATAATAGGGGAGTTATTGAAGAACATATTCAATTAGGAGCCGTAGATAGAAGGATTGATTATTTTCAATTACATGAATCTTCAGATTTTAAATTAGCTCATCAAGGTCCTATTATTACAGGATGGAATCAACGTTACGCTCTTGTTGCTAATAACCTCGGTCAAGTGTTGTTTGTTCGTTCTGAAGTGAATGGAAAACCTATTTTCTCGGGCTTAAATTCTCTTAATAGATGGGAAGTAATACAGGCTAACAGTCAACCAGACCCAAAAATAGGGATTCAATCCCCGATACAAGCGTTTTTTGTAGAAGGCGTATATCCTTTAACGATATTTATAGATGATAAAGATGCTCTATATTTATTAGGCGGAGCATTTACTGGTTAATTATTAAAATAAAAAATATTACAATAAAAATGTGAATAATAGTTTATGCAGGTAGGGGTAATGGCAGACATTATAAACGATGACACAAATCAAAAAATTGATACTCTAAGTACCCGACAAGACATCTATAGTCAGATCGACAAAGACATTTTAGGGCATAAGCAATCAAAATTTAAAATTAAACAAAAAACTCGTTCTAATTACAAATTTGTGGTGGTATTAGATCTTATCGCTGTTTTTTTCGCTATGATGGGTAGTACGCTTGTTTATACTATTTTCAAAGAACAACAAATACAGTTAGTAACGGGTCAAGATGCTATTGAAGTGTTAGAATCTACTCTTCTTGAACAACTTAACTTGCAATATTCTATAGATATGTTAGCTAAAGAGCAGGAGATTGCCTTATTGAAAATGCAATTAACTACGTTTACCGATGATTTTGAGGGGATGCAACAACAGATAGAAATAGAAGTTCAATTAAAATATGCTGAAGAAAAAATGAGACTAGAAAAACAATTAGCTGAAGATCTACAAGGTAAGGTAGCCGAGGAAAGAGAAGCTATTTTAAGAGAATTCGCTAATCGTATAGCAAGCCTTGACCAAGGTTCTTTAGAAGAAAGAGAGGAAAGACTACGTGATTTGAATGTAGAATACCAAGAGTCTCTAAGAGCCCAAGAATCTCAATTAATTGATTTACAAGTAGAAATGAAACAAATAGCTAATAAGCAAGTTGTCAATACGAGAAAAGCAGAAATGGTAGCTCTTACTAATACTAATTATATTAATTTATCTTCTGTAAAATACAAGGAATTAGTAGAGTTTGATACTAAAATAGCGGATCTTTTTAAAGATGTGAGAACGGGTCTAGAAAGAACAAATTATCAAAATATTGGAACACCTTTAAAAGAAATAGAAACATTGTATGATGGTCAGACTTCTACAAAAAGAAAAGAAATGGACTTGTACCTACTCAATTTAGTGCATGACTATACTAATGTTGCAGAACAAAACAAGGTTCTAGAAAGAAAAGTTGCACAATCAAGTGCTAATGGAACTGATCTGGAAATGAAAAAATTAGTAGAAGAATTGAATACTTTTTCTGATATGGTTGTTTCAAAAAGGCGAGTAGGAGTCCTTGAAAAGCAAGTGGGAACTATTAATGATCGTTTACCAGAATTACTTGATTTTGTAGACAATTATGATGCT
Organism: uncultured Brevinema sp.; assembly: GCA_947038195.1. Classification (GTDB taxonomy): domain Bacteria; phylum Spirochaetota; class Brevinematia; order Brevinematales; family Brevinemataceae; genus Brevinema_A. The sequence goes on along the minus strand of CAMQVI010000018.1, from coordinate 3,245 downwards.
TATCGATTTAGTGATGATATTATTAAAGTAGAAGAATTGAGAGAAAAGGCAAGAGAACACATAGAGGCTAAACGATATGATAAAGGGATTTCAGAATATCAAGATATTTTAACTTTTTATCCTGGAGTACAACAGAAAGAAGTCGTAAGAGAATTGTACGCAGCTGTTACTTTGAAACTTCAGGGTGGTGAGAATACTTTTGTGGAAATCGAAGAAAATATCGCTCAACAAGAGTTGATAAGAGATGTCGCAGAAATTTTGAAAGGCCCAGATTTGGAAAAACCTAATTATAAAATAGTATATATGAAAAATCCTGATGGTTATATTGTAGATATTATAGGGAATGAAGTCCTTATTTATTTAATACCAGGGAAAGTTGTTGCAAAAAATCAGGATCTCTATACTTATAGAGTGGTTAGTGACGAGTCGTTCCGTATGGATTCTGTGGCTACTTTGATCTCAGCAGCCAAAGGGGCGGGGACTATAAAAGCAGAAAAAAAATGGCATGATCTGAAAATAGGTGATTTGATTTATTTAAAACCACCTAACCCTTAATAAAAATGAAATAATGCCGATATTTATAATAATATAATGTATGTAGGATAAAGCCATGAAAAAACAAATAATATTACTTCTATGTTTGTATATTATTCCTTATAATGTATTTGCACAAGATTATGAATATGATGAAGCTTATGCTTATGAAGAAGAAGGCGCTTATGAAGAAGAAGCTGCTTATGAAGAAGGCGCTTATGAAGAAGTTGCTTACGAAGAAGAAGGTGCTGTAGATGCTGAAGGTGTTGTAGATGCTGAAGGTGCTATTGCTCCTATTAGTACTATAGAAGAAGAAAACTTCATCATTGAAATTAGACGTATTGTAATAGAAACTGGTAGTGTCGAAGACTCTGATGAAAATGGTAATACTTTACTTATGAGAGCTGCCGCTCAGGGTTACCCTGATGCAGTTGCCTTTTTACTGGAAAATGAAGCTGATGTAAACTTGAGAGGGCGGATGGGACAATCTGCTATTATGAATGCCATTAAATCCACTAATTTACAAGTAGTGACACAATTACTAGATGCGAAAGCTAATGTTAATACCTTTGACGCTCAAAAAAGAACAGCTTTAATGATAGCCGCGGAAGTTGGAAATCTTCCTATTTTTGAATTGTTAGTTAATAAAGGCGCTATTTTAGGGATGAAAGATAAAGATGGTTTATCTGCTTTATCTCATGCTACTATAAATGGTTACCTAGATATTGTTACATTTTTATTAGATAAAAGTGTAGACGTCAATAGCTTAGATATTGAAAATAGAACCCCTTTAATACATGCTCTACGTAGTAACAAACCAGATATTGCTCTTTTGTTAATTTCAAAAGGTGCTAATGCTACTTATAAAGATAACAGTTCTTTTAGCGCTCTTATCTATGCAGCTCGCTTGAATAACATGGCTCTTTTAGAAGCTTTAATAGCTGCTAGTGCTAATATTAATGATAGAGATATGGAAGGAAGAACTCCTTTAATTTATGCTACTTTATCTAAAAATAACGACGTCGTATCTTATCTACTTACTAATGGCGCTGATCCAGACCTTCAAGATAAAACAGGGTGGACGGCTTTGATGTTCGCTGCTAGTGATGGGTCTTTAAATATCACCAAAAACTTACTTAAAAATAAAGCTGATATGGATTTAAAAAATGTATACGGTCAAACGGCTGTTATGAGAGCAGCTATCTGGGGTCGTACTACTATGGTTAAATATCTAGTAGGAAAAGGGGCTCTTACCTCTATTCGAGATAATTCTGGTAAGAACGTTCTTATGTGGGCTGGGGAAAGAGGAAATGCAGATCTCTTAAACTTTTTAGTAGCAGATCCTTACTAGGATAATATTTAATAATAAATAGGAGCTAGAAAATCTTGAGGTGTTTTATGAAAATTTTCTTATACATATTATTAGTTTTTGTAGCTAAACCTATCTATGCCGAAAATATTTTCCATGCAATTGCTTGGAAAAATATGGATAGAATAAATTTTTATATAAAACAAGATGGTCTAGAAACAATAGATCACTCAGGCGCTACTCCTCTGTTTTCAGCGATAGCAACAGGTGATATAAAATTGGTAAAGCTTTTTGTAGACCAGGGCGCTAATGTTAACCATATTAGTGACTATCGCTGGACTCCTTATATGTTGGCTACAGATATAGGAAATATGTCTATTTTGAAATACTTGTTTGAATCTGGTGAAATACGAAATATTGACTACACCAATAGTAATGGAGAAACGGCTTATATGAGAGCTGCCATGAATGGGCATACTGCTATTATGCAGTATTTAACAAAGAATGCTAATGTGAAAACAGGATTGAAACAAAGTCGAGGTTATAATGAGCTAATTTTAGCTATTAATAACAACGAAGCGCCTACAGTGAAATATATAATGAAGAATTACCCTACCCTTATTAATGAACCTGATAATGAAGGGCTTACTCCCGTTACTCATGCTTTTGTTTTGGGTAATGAAGATGTAGTTGATTTGTTTGTAGCTAATAAAGAAGTTAATTACAATCTTAAAGATAAAATAGATGGTAGTACGACTTTTCTGTCTACTGTAGTTACATCAAACCCTAAACTCCTTAAAATATTACTTAAAAAGAAAGTTGTCGATATACAATCTCCCACTCTCAAAGGGGAAACCCCTCTTATGAGAGCCATAAATTTAGGCAACGAAGAAGTAATAAAAGTTTTACTAGATTCTGGGGCTAATATTGCGGTAAAAAATAAAAAAGGTCAAGATGCCTTAGACTATGCAAAGAATCAAAAAGATTACGATATTATGAAATTAGTAGAACTCTATTCTACGGATCCTAAACTATTGGCTAAATCTGAGCTTTTTCGTAGTGAACGAAAACTAGATGTAGTCGCTATTAAAGCTAAGGCAAAACTAGAAGATAGTGCAAGAACTGCAAAAAAGAAAGCAGAAGCCGACAAGAAAGCGGAGAAAGCCAAAAAAGAAGCTGATAAGAAAGCGGCTAAAAAGGGTAATAAAAAAGCCACAGGTAAGAGCTCTAAAAAAGAAGTAGATAAAAAAGCTACTGGTAAGAAAGCGGCTAAAAAGGGTAATAAAAAAGCCACAGGTAAGAGTTCTGAAAAAGAAGTAGATAAAAAAGCCACAGGTAAGAGTTCTAAAAAAGAAGTAGATAAAAAAGCCACAGGTAAGAGTTCTAAAAAAGAAGTAGATAA
>CAMQVI010000017.1 GCA_947038195.1 uncultured Brevinema sp. | reverse complement strand
GAATTAATTAAAACTTGTTATTTATAACTATTACAAACAATAAAGAGATGAGCTTAGGGCTCTCCCTAAAAAAGAGAATTAATTAAAACTTGTTATTTATAACTATTACAAACAATAAAGAGATGAGCTTGGGGTTCTCCCTAAAAAAGAGATAAGTGTTTATGTCGTTAGAGTTTTGCCCCCACCTGTGTGATTTACAATCTCCAATTACGGGGCAATAAACACTCTCTAACCCCTATCAAAGCGTTATTAGAAGAATTATAGGCTTGTACTATGATAAGAGGGACATTCGATTGTGAGACCTCTATACTCTTAATCTTCTCCTACTATTTAAACCCTAAAAATCTTCCCCCTAAATATTAGAAAAAAGTTTTAAAATAATAAGAAAGCACCAAATATTCTAATTACTTTGTAACCCAGAAATCTTTCCCCTAAATATTAGAAAAAAGTTTTAAAATAATAAGAAAGCACCAAATATTCTAATTACTTTGTAACCCAGAAATCTTTCCCCTAAATATTAGAAAAAAGTTTTCAAAAATAATAAAAAACAAAAATATTCTAACTACTTTAAACTTAAAAATCCTTCTCCTAAATAATAGAAAAAAGATGAGATTTAGAATTTTCATCAACTATATCAATTTAGAATTATCTTTTAAAGAGGATAAGACTTCAGTTTAAAATATAAATATTCTCCCATAAAAAAATCATGAGATATAAAATCATCCCAATTTGATTGATTTGATAAAAAAGTGTTGAAAAATATTCTAATTATTTTAAAACTAAAAATCCTTCTCCTAAATAATAGAAAAAAGATGAGATTTAGAATTTTCATCAACTATATCAATTTAGAATTATCTTTTAAAGAGGATAAGACTTCAGTTTAAAATATAAATATTCTCCCATAAAAAAATCATGAGATATAAAATCATCCCAATTTGATTGATTTGATAAAAAAGTGTTGAAAAATATTCTAATTATTTTAAAACTAAAAATCCTTCTCCTAAATAATAGAAAAAAGATGAGATTTAGATTTAATAGGAGAGCAATTTTTATTAAGCCTAAAATATTAATAAAAAATAATTGATTTGCTAAAGCAGAAAAAAATAATTACCTTTTTCATAGAAAAGATTTTTGATTTAATGAGCTCTATCTTTTTAATAAAAATTTTCAAAATACTAAAAAAAATAAAAATTATGAAATATCAAATCACCCAAATTTGATTGATTTGATAAAATAAAACCAAATATTCTAATTACTTTAAAACTAAAAATCTTTCTCCTAGATAATAGAAAAAAGATAAAATTTAGATTTAATAAAAGTTTTCAAAAACAATAAAAAACATTTTGGATATAAGACTACAAAATTTTAATTAATTTGCTAAAGCAGATTTTTTAATAGATGCAATCTTTAGATAAGATTTATAATTTAATGGGAACTATCTTTTTAATAAAAATTTCCAAAAAAACCAAAAAAATAGGATTTTATTGAGTATTTTAGGATTTCAATTATTTTTGATCAAATATAGTGATTGTTTTCTATTGATATATTGACTGTTTTAATCATTTTTATGACTATTTGATCAATTAATTGATCATTTAATCCCTCACTTGATTGTCTTGCAGAAGAATATAGATAAAAATAGGCGCCCCTATAAGAGACATCGCTGTCCCTATGGGAACAAAGACCCCTTGAGGGAGCAATCTTATGGTAATTCCAGCAATCACAATAAGAATTCCCGATACAGGTACTAAAAAATCTGGGTTCAAGCTTTCCTTTTCCCCAAAGAGTTTTTTAATGATATGAGGAGTGGCTAGCCCTATAAAACCTATGCTACCAGCTATACTCACCACTATAGCCAGAGCAATCGCACAGACTACTATTGCCTCTGTTTTGATTTTATGGGTTTCTACCCCCACAGCACTGGCGAGGTCTTCCCCTGAGCTAAGTATAGAAAGCTCTTTTTGTCGGAACAAAAGATAAACGACCATGAGAATAAAAGCAGAAAAAACAAGGGCCAACTCCAGCAGAGAGCGTGATACGAAGTGCCCTGAGATACGTACTAAAGACGTATAGAAATTATTCGGAGCAAAAAAGCTCTGTAAAAACACAATAAGAGCTGAGCAAAACGAGTTAATTCCTAAGCCTATAAGCACAAAGCGACTCATACTAAAGGAAGTAGATTTTTTTGCAATGAAAAGTAAAAAGACAATGCTAAGAATAGACCCTATAAGAGAATACGAGGTTCTCCAAAATAAAATAGGCGTGAGCTGTAAAAGCCCTGCTATTACCGTACCTAGACTTGAAGCTCCTGTCACCCCCAACAACCAAGGATCAGCAATAGGGTTCTGAAGAAGTATTTGGAGAATAGCCCCAGTGGAAGACAGCACCAATGCCACAATAGTCATTTGCACCCAAATGTTAATTCTTAGCGGAATAAAATCAATATTTTCTAGCCCTACTATCATATAAAATATAGTAAACATAAGCCATAGAACAATAAGAGCTGTTTTTTTCACGTTTATTCCTTTTTATTATCATTTTATGATAGATTATAACATAAAACTGTGCTAAAATAAAGATATTATGTTAAAATACAAAGATGCTCTATTAAAATGACTAACAAAATAGGATATAAAAACAATGTTTAAAAAAATTATGCTTTTACCCATAACAGGAATTTCTTTTATTATTGGCTATGTGCTTCTTTTTATTTTCCAGCTTTTTCAAGGGGGTGCTTTAGGGAGCAGCTTCCTTACGGCTCTAGCAGGTGGAGTTGTTTTTGTATCACTATGGGCATTTTTTGTAAAAGTTTGCACTGTATTACTATCAGACCAAGAATTAGCATCTCATTTTAACCTTTCAGGTGAAAAACAAGAGGAATATAAATTGGATACCAAAGATGATCTGACTATGTCTGAGCTATACTCTTCAGAACCAGAGATTACTTCATCCTATGTTCCTCCTCCCTTAACCCCTGTAAACTACAAGTCCTCTGAGCCAGACTATGACAGTGTTTCTGATGCAAAAAAAGATAGCTCAGTGCCTTATATGGGTCCAGATGGAAAATTCAATCTTACAGTAAATGATAAAACATTGAGAGCTACCCCAAAAGATGGAGCACAAGCAGTTAGAAAAACACTATCTGATGACCACTAATAATATAATTATATTAAAATTCCATAGATACAAAAGAAAATCTTGCAAAAAAAATGAAAATAGAGTAAAATAAGATAAGATTTATAATTATTATATAAAGTTTTAAATAAAATAGAGGCAATCTTGAGAGGATATGAACATTTAGAAGGATTTACGGAAGAACAACTGTGGGCACAATACACAGACAACAAGGACCGTAGTATTCGCAATTATTTCATTGAAAAATATGCACCTTTAGTAAAGTATGTTGCAGGACGAGTGATGGCTAACATCCCTTCTTCAGTAGACTTTCAAGATCTAGTTAGTTTTGGGATTTTGGGCTTGATTGATGCTATAGATAAATTTGATTTGAGTAGAGAGATTAAGTTTAAGACTTACGCTGTTACAAGAATACGAGGAGCTATCTTCGATGAACTTCGTAATTTAGATTGGCTGCCTCGTTCTGTTCGTCAAAAAGCAAAAGAAATAGAACGTACTATTGCTCAATTAGAGATGAAACTGGGACGTTCCGCTAAAGACGATGAAATCGCCCAAGCTATGAATTTATCAGTAGAAAGTTTTCATCAATTATTATTAAGAGTTGGTACCAATGCTCTTATTTCTATGGATGATAATTGGTTTGTCAATGATGGCAGTAGCACTTCCCCGATGTCTATTGAAGAAACATTAGAAAATACCAGTGTTCTTAGCCCTAACAATGTGGCAGAACGTACAGAATTAAAAAAAATGATAGCACAAGCTATATCTGCTCTTCCCGATAGAGAAAAACAAGTTCTCATCTTATATTACTATGAAGAACTCACTCTAAAGGAAATAGGAAGTATCTTAGCAGTGACAGAATCTAGGGTTTCCCAGTTACACACTAAGGCTATTATGAGATTGAGAGGACGATTGGATCAAATTAAAAAGAATTTTAACTAGACAGTGAATCAACAAGGAGGAGATATGAATATCATAATTACAGGACGTCACTTAGAATTGACTCAAGAGAACAAGAATTTTATCGAAGAGAAAACACACAGTCGCTTTGTGAATTTTGAATCTAGACTTCATAATGTAGGCATCGTGATCATTCAAGAAAAACTTGTTATAAAGAGTGAGTGTACCATTACTAGTGATTTTGGAGATTTTTTTGCTTCTGCTGAAGAAGAATTACTAGAAGTTTCTGTAGAACACGTACTGACAAAGGCTGTAACAGAAATAAAGAAGAAACATGATAAAATCATAGACCATAAATAATAAAAAAAACGAGGATGTTAACATCCTCGTTTTTTTTATTATTTATGATTTTATTATTCAAACTCTTCTTGAGTAAACCGGACTTCTAAAAGATGCACCATAGCATCCATAGCTTTTGCCTCGTCTTCCCCTTCAATCACAATTTCCACTTCTGTTTTCGGCTCTACACATAAGAGAATTAAATTCATAATACTAGAGGCATCTGCTGTTTTTTCTCTGTATTCTATTAATATAGAACTTTTAAATTGACTAGCTAGCTCTGAAATCATAGAAGAGGGACGGGCATGAATCCCGTATTTATTATTAATTTTAATTTTTCTTTTAAGCACTTTTAGCCCCTATGAATTTATATATATATATATTATCGGTTTTTTATAGATATTTTTTTAATTATATTTAGATTTTTTTTATTATTCCGATAATCTTAGTAAGAATTTGATTTTTCTAATCCCTAAGGAAAGTAATATGAATATATTAGGATTGATCATCGGTGGCATATTTGCACTCTTTTTGATGATGGCTTTGAGTGCATATAAAATAGGCACTCAAAAAACATTTAAAAGATTGTTAAGTATTTCAGTACCTTTAGTATTAGCAGGCACTGGTGTTCGCATAGGGCACATCGTACTACCAAATGATATACTTATCAGTTATTATATTGCAGGAATTGGTTCTATTTTATTTTATTTTATTTTAAAACCACTCTTTATAAAAAACGAATCAGATCGTTATCGCCGTATATCCAAACAATCTCGGGTTTTTGCCTTGTTTTTAGCTCTTATAGAAGTCTGGCTTATTGTTGCATTTATACTATTCTTCTTTCATATATTATATACCCAAGAGCTATCAGGAATCAAGTTTTTGAAAGAAATTTTTATTTTTCCTATTAAATTTCTTTGGTTTTTCCCAAATATGATGTAAATATCCAAACGTAAAGAACTACATGTGGGGTCTACACCTTATTCTGAAGGGACAATATCTATAGTGAAAGTGCTTCTTTGATAAGAAACGTGAACTATAGTGAGGAACTTATTAGTTTTTTAAGGACCCGCACTAAAACCTTTGCGTTTGGACTTTTTATTTTTCGTAAGCCTCTATAATTTTTTTCACCAAACCATGCCTTACCGTATCAGCCCCAACAAATCTATGAATGGCGACATCTTCTATTGATTTCAACTTATCTAAAGCATCAATAAGCCCTGAATTAGTTTCTTTTAGATCTATTTGGGTAATATCCCCTGTAATCACCATTTTTGAATTTTGACCCAACCTCGTTAAGAACATTCTCATCTGGGTAAGGGTGGTATTTTGTGCTTCATCCAAGACAATGAAAGCATCTGCTAAGGTTCTCCCTCTCATATAAGCTAAAGGAGCTAATTCTATACTTTTATTATTAGATAGTTTTTCAAATTCTGTAATGGGTATCATGTCTAGAATAGCGTCATAAAGAGGTCTAATATAAGGATCAATTTTTTCCTCTAAAGTCCCTGGCAAAAATCCTAGATGTTCATCCGTTTCTACAATAGGTCTTGTTAGAATAACTCTTTTAACATTGCCTAATTTCAATTCTTGTAACGCTACCGCCATAGCCACATAGGTTTTTCCTGTCCCAGCAGGACCCACCCCAAAAGTGACATCGTGCATAAGAATTTTTTTTATATATTCTTCTTGGTTTTTAGTATAAGGCTTAATGTGTGTTTTTCCTACCATAAGACCTTGTAAAGATGCTGCATTTTTATTATCATGCTTGGTTTCTGAAATAATAATAATATCTGTATGGGTAATAGGTACCGTGGCTAATTTGAGCATTTGCTCCATAACTTTTTTTGCCAAAAAAACTTGTTTAGCTTCTCCTTTAACAATGTAAGCCCCATCAGCACCAGGAGAAATGGTAACACCTGTACTTCTCTCTATACAACGAAGATTGCTATCATATACTCCACAAAAATTAATCACATCAATACTCATAGGTAAAAGGAAGTTTATAGTCATCACACTTTCTGCTATAGGCATATTACACACTCTTTTAAGATTTACAAATTATACACTATTTTTATAAATATTTCAATTAAATAAAAGGATATCGTTAATCCTTAAAATTGACGTAGGCTGAAATAAATCTTACAATATACTACTATGCAAAATATATTTTTGAGGAATATCATATGAAAAAACAATTTATTATCCCTATTGTCTTGATAGTTTTAGGATGGGGGATCTTTACTTTTGTTGAGAAAAGAAAAATCAGAACAAAAGATAATACCATACAACTTTCTTGGTCTAATTTACGTAAAGACCAACTAACAGGGCTTGCAACCACCCTTTACAAGCCCCAAGGGACCTTGACTTATACTATTCAAAGAGTCCAAGGGGAGTGGGTTTTAACAGAGCCCCTGGATACTCCTTTGCTCGCAGAAAAAACCATTCTTTTAGCCAATAGTTTTTTAACCCTTAGCCCCGAACAAGAATTTACCAACGTTGACCCAGAAAACTACACATCTTATGGTCTAGATACCCCTAAAGTTAGGGTGATAGGAACTCTAAAAGATGGATCTTCTGTAGGTTTTATTATAGGAGATAAAACCACCGTGGGAGATCAGTACTATATTGCAGAAATAGATAAGCCCAATTCTATTTACAGTGTCTCCACCGAAGATATTCTATTTTTTATTGAAGGTATAGAAGCTATCATCGAAACCCGTATTTTTTCCCAATCTTCAGAGAATGCCTTGGCTATTGAATTTCACAATTTAAAAAATGAAGTGATTAAACTTACTAATATTGATCAGTTCTGGTCTCAAACTTTTCCCGAAGCCAACAAAAACGTAGATTGGGGAACAAGGAAGTTTTTATTAAGTGCTAGAGATTTAGTTTTTGAGGCTAATAGCTTAAAATTTAACGTTACCCCGATGGAGCTCTTAGACGTAGGTATAGACCTTGAGCAATCTCCTCGATTGATCGTTACCTTCTTAGAAGGGGAAAAAGTGGCTATGTATTTAAGCTCTAAGGCCACAGAAAATTACTACCCAGTTTATTTAGCAAAAGAAAATATGATCGTTTTTTGTTCTAAGGCTTCTATTCATAGTGTTTTTGATATTCAAACAGCAGATTTTCAAACGGCAAGAAAAAATTAATGGAAAAACTACGTACTATTTACCACTCTTTCTTAGAAAATCCTCACCTTAGCGCTTGCCTTATATTTGAAGAAAACGAATATCAAGGTATTCTGCTAAAAAAAGACCTTGAAAGACGTCTTTGTGATGATGAAAACTTTATCCATGACCTTATTATTAATGTTCCTAAAGATGGAATAGAAGACATCATATTTAACGACACTCCTAATATTAAAATGGGTATTCCTTATTTTGACACTAGGGGTTGTTATCTAGGGGTCTTGCTATACGATGAATTTGTGGCAGAGTTTTTCCCTGAAGATTTTCAGACTAAGCTTTCTCATAGAGAAATCATTGACTACTTTGAGCACCCTGCCTTTATCGTAAATCAATTCAAAACTATCCTTTATATAAATAAAGAAGGTGAATCTTTATTATCAGCGAAAGCTTTTGGTCAAAAAATACCTAACATGCTTTTATCTTTTGAGATTACCATGGATAAAGATAAAATGCAGGTACTAAGAAATGGGCAAACTTGGACGCTTTTTATTAGCAAATCTCAAACCCCCTTCGCTCTTTATTATATTTATCAATTTATCAAAAATAAAACCCTAGCTTAAAGTTGCTAGGGTTTTATTTTTTGATATCATTTTTATTCTTTTGTTTGTTCGACAGAAGGCTTGTCTTTAGGTGAAGCTAAGTTTTTCACATCGTTAAAGAGCACAAACACTGCTAAAGTAAGAAGTAACACTACTCCAAACTGTTCTATTTTACCTATAACCATTTCTGCAATAGCATTATTTTTGAAGATAGATCTCGCTGTCTGAAGGACAATCGCCCCCCCATCCAATCCTGGGAAAGGAAGAAGGTTAAACACGGCTAAGGCGAGGCTTAACATCACCATAAACTTAGTAAGTAAAACCCAATCAAAAGTTTTTGCAATATCCCCTGTAATAGAAACAATTTTAACAGGACCAGAGAGAGATTTTTGCACATCTACCCGACCAGAAAATAATGTTACAAGAGACGACCCTATTTGAGTTATAGTGCTAGAGACATTGTCCTTAGCCAATACAAATGCCTGCCCTATATTGGAGCCTTTTTGGAGTACTTCTATTTGAAGAGGGTACTCTGCCATAACTCCTATTTGGTAAACATCGTTCACTTTATTAGGAACAAGAGCAATATTGAGCGTTTCTGTCTCTCTTTCTATTTTGAGGGTCAGAGGGATGCCTAAGAGTACTTTTTCTACTAATTGGTAGAAAAATTCTGTTTTTTCTCCATTTACGGATACAATTTTATCATTTTTGAGAATTCCTGCTTTGGCTGCAACCCCTCCTTCGATAACATCACTAACAACTGAAGGACCTATAGGCTGTACCCCTATAAGGTTTAGCCCAGTATTTTTATCTATAATAGATGCTATTACCGTTGTGTTTGTAGTAGAATTTCTCACATAGCCAATCGTTTTTTCTAAATCAGAAGAAAGAGACATGTTAAGAGGTATTTGCATAAAATGTTTAACTTCATGTCCATCAACAGATATAATAGTATCTCCACTGCGAAGCCCAGCTTTATAAGCAGGGGAGTCCATCTTTGTATCTGCAGAGGGAAGTGTCATTTGAACGGGAACAGTTATTTGATTTGAAAGCTGAGTTTCTTTAAATCCTACCGTATAAAGCAAAGTCATCACTAAATAAGCAAAAATAATATTGAATAAACTCCCCCCTATCACTGTTAATAAACGAGCCCATAAAGGACTATTCATTAAAGACCTAGGATCTGGATCACTTATATCACCATTCTCCTCTTCACCAAACCCACAAAACCCACCAAAAGGCAAACGCCCTATTTGATAAAAAGTTTCGCCGTATTGTTTACCCCAAATAGGCTTACCCATTCCTATAGAAAAAATATCTACACGGATGTTAGACCATTTTGCCATTAGTAAATGTCCAGCTTCATGAACAGCTATTAAGATACTGAGTACCAAAATAGCAACGACAATACCAAAGAGATTCATAAATAAATCTGCATTAAAAAAATCCATAAAAATTCCTTTTTGTTTATACTTTCAAATTTTCTTGCCATAGAGCATTCATAGCAAGCGCAGTGGCAACAGACACATTAAAAGAATCTAATTTTTTAGTAGAAGGCAGGGACAGTTTATGAGTACAAAGTGACTTAATCCCTTTACGTATACCATCTCTTTCAGAACCAACCACAAGGGCTAATTTTTTAGAACTAGCTTTATAATCGTAGAGAGACTCTTTGGACTCTCCTGTCAAAGCTAAAACCTCAAATTCTTCTGCAATAAGATAATCTATTTCTGTCTTAAGATTATCTACATAGGCAAGAGACATTTTATAAATAGCACCAGCAGATGCTTTAATTGTTTGAGGCGTAATACGAGCGGCATTATCTTTAGGGAGTAAAACCAAATCTGCTCCCAATAGTAAAGCAGAACGTAAAATAGCCCCTAGATTTCCTGTATCTGTAACCCCGTCTAAAATAAGCACCCTATTCATCTGTGCGTAATCTCTTTCATAGTGTTGATCTTCTGTGACAATGTTTTCGGGAAGCACCATATCTGCTGCAATTCCTTGGTGTTTCTGAGTTCCTGAAATTTTATCCAGTTCTTTTTCAGTAACAAAATTTACAGAAATATTTTTCTCTCTCAACATTCTTTTCAAGCCGGGATACTTATCCGCTTTATCTTGATCTATCCATACTTGACTCAATTGAAGAGACTCTAAAACCGCCTCTTCAATGGAATTTCTTCCATATACTACCATAATTAACCCATCACAAATAAAATATACTAAAACAGAATAATAATTCCAATTTTAGTATATTTTATATTTTCTTATTTTATTTAAACTATTTTACAATCGCTTCTGTTTCAAGGGCAATTTGTAACTCTTCGTTAGTTGGAATAACAAGAGTTCTGATTTTAGCGCTTGCTGTAGAAATATCTTCTAATTTAGATCTATTAGCACTATTTTTAGCTTGATCTATTTCAATCCCAAGAGATGATAAATTATCCGTTACTAACTTACGAAGTTCCGTGCCAAATTCTCCCATACCAGCTGTGAAGACAATTGCATCAACATTACCATTAAGTTCTACTAAATAAGAACCAATAGTTTTACGAATACCATGAGCTAAAAGATCTATGGCTAATTGGGCTCTTTTGTTGCCATCATGAGCTGCAGATTCTACATCTCTCATGTCGCTAGAAATCCCAGAAATCCCTTTGAGTCCACTTTCTTTATTCATAATATTAGAAACTTGTTCTGTAGTAAGATTTTCTTTTTCCATTAAGAAAGGAACAATAGCTGGGTCGATATTACCACAACGAGTGCCCATCATCAATCCTTCTAAAGGCGTGAACCCCATTGAAGTGTCAATAGATTTACCACCTTTTACAGCAGCAATACTAGCACCATTACCAATGTGACAAATAATCAAATTAGTGTTTTCTGATTTTTTTCCTAATAATTCAGCAGCTTTTGGAGCTACATATGCATAAGAGCTACCGTGGAATCCATAACGACGCACACCGTATTTTTCATAATATTCATAAGGAATAGGATAGATATAAGACGCAGGATCCATTGTTTGGTGGAAAGCAGTGTCAAATACACCTACCTGAGGGGTATTAGGAACAATTTTCAAACAAGCTCTGATACCCATGAGGTTTGCAGGGTTGTGTAGGGGAGCAAGATCACATAATTTTTCTACTTGCGCAATCACATCATCGTTAATTCTTACTGTAGAATTATAGACTTCCCCACCATGAACTATCCTATGCCCAATAGCATCAATTTCTTCAAGGCTAGATAATATTGCTTTATCTCCTTTAGTAAGAGAATCAAAAACGATGGTTAATGCATCTTCATGATTTTTTAATTCTTGTTCTAATTCTACTTTTGGGTGGGATCCATTGGTATAACCGATCATAGACATTCCTAATCCTATTTTTTCAATAACACCCTTTGCGATAACATTTTGGTCACTTGTATCTAATAATTGATATTTAAGGGAAGAGCTCCCTGCATTTAGCACTAATACTTTCATAACATAACTCCTAATTTTTATACTGGTCTTTATAATTAATTTACTCTAGCACCTGAAGGAATATCCCCAGGGTCTACAAGAAATAAGATGGACTTATCGCTCGTAGATGCTGCTAGAAGCATCCCTTCCGAGAGCTCTCCTGCTAAAGTAGCTGGTTTTAGATTGTAAACAATCACTATTTTCTTTCCCACCAGTTCATCGGGATTATAGTATTCTTTGATACTAGACATAATCTGTCTTTCTTCATCACCGATTTTTATTTTCAAACGATAAAGTCTTTTAGCTTTTTCAGGAACATCTACAGCAAGAACCTCAGCTACTCTTAAATCTAATTTTTGAAAATCTTCAATAGTAATCTCTGGCTTTGATTCCAATTTTTCTTGTCCTTCCATTTTTTTCCTACCTGATTGTTTATTTAATTTATCAATTTGCGCTTGTATTTCTGAATCTTCTATTTTTCTAAAGAGAATTTCACTAGGGTTAAGTTTTTGATTGATAGCTAGCATATTGTCTACAACACTACCCACTCTTTCTGCGCTCAACTTACTTTCTTGCCCTAACATTTTCCATAACTTTTCAGAGGTATTAGGTATAATACAATAAGAGCCAAATGCTAATATCCTCAAGGTATTAAGACAAACGTTTAATACTGTTTTCAATCTTTCTGGATCTGTTTTACGAAGTTCCCAAGGTTTCATCTCATCGAAATAACGATTACCTTCTCTGGCTAAATCCATTGTTAGTTTACAAGCTTCTCTCACTTTATAGTTTTCAAAAGCAGAAAATAATTCTTGTAATTTATCAGATAGGGCTTTGAAATGTTTTTGATCCCTTTCTGTATAATTAGCCTCAGGAACAATTCCCCCTTCTTTATGAACAAAGGTCATCGTCCTATTTACAAGGTTACCATAGATATTAGCTAGTTCGTCATTATTTCTTGATTGAAAGAAAGTCCATGTAAAATCAGCATCTTTTGATTCTGGGGCATTAGCAGCAATGGCATATCGTAAGGTGTCTGCTGGAAAATCTTTTGCCGCTTCGTTTGCCCATACTGCCCAATTTTGAGAGGTAGATATTTTTTCACCCTCAAGATTAAGGTATTCATTAGCAGGGATATCATAAGGTAGTATCCAATTACTATTTTGTCCCATGAGAAGAGATGGCCAAATTACTGCATGGAAAGGAATATTATCTTTCCCAATAAAATGTATCAACCTCGTTTCAGGGTTTTGCCAATAGTCTTTCCATAATTCTGGCTTCCCCACGCGCTCAGCCCATTCTATTGTAGAAGAAATATAGCCTATAGGGGCATCAAACCAAACATACAGCACTTTACCATCAGCTTCAGGATCATCTAGAGGAACAGGGATTCCCCAGTTAATATTACGCGTAATAGCTCTTTCATGTAAACCGTCTGTGCGAATCCAGCCTAGCATAAACTTAGTGACATTATCTTTCCAATCTTTTTTAGCTTCTAACCAAGTCACTAAGTCTTTTTCGAAATTTTGTAATTTAAGATACCAATGTTTAGCACTTTTTATTATAGGCTTAGAACCAGAAAGAGCACTCCTAGGTTTAATAAGCTCAAAAGGAGTTAGTAAAGCCCCACATTTATCACATTGATCCCCTCTAGCTTTATCGTCTTGGCATTTAGGGCAGGTGCCCTCCACATAACGATCGGGAAGAAAACGGTCTGACTGCTCATCATAAAATTGATCTTCTTCTTTAACCATAATATGGTCATTTTTAAGAAGATTGAGGAAGAATTCTTGAGATAGTTTGGCGTGATTAGGTCTGGCTGTGCCAGAAAAATTATCAAAAACAATAGAAAAATTGTCAAAAGACTCTTTAATATCTATATGATAACGCTCTACAATTTCTCTAGGGCTTACATTTTCTGCTTCTGCCCTGATAGTAATAGGCACCCCATGTTCGTCTGTACCACAAATATAAATAACGTCGTCGCCATTAAGACGGCGAGAACGAACAAAAATATCAGCTGGGAGGTAGGCTCCTGCCAAATGACCTACATGAAGGGGTCCATTTGCATAAGGTAATGCGGAAGTAACTAAATAACGAGCCATAATTTATCCTTTATTTTTTGTTATGATCTTTCAGTATGTGCAGAAACATAGTCATAGATATATAGAAAGAGCCACACCCCTAAAATGGAGCTAATAAAATTAATATCTAGTTTGTTTACTAATAAAATATCTATATAAGGGATATCTTGTAATTTAGTGATATAAGGGAGTTTAAAGAAAAGATCAAAAAGATATCCCCCTAGTATGGACCCTGCAATTCCAACAATTATTCCCACTTTCATTCCACCAAAAAGGTCTTTTTTGGCAATTTTAACATTAAAAAAAGCTCCCACTATCCCTAATAGGATAAGTACAGAAGTTGATAATGAAAATAATAGAAAATCCATATACTATCCTTTTTTAAGTGTTTTTACTTTAGCCATTAGATCAAAGAGCCCTTGGTAAGCAAAGCCTATGAAGAAGGAGTAAACTAAAAATTGCTGTATAAAAAACACTTCTTGTGTCTCCATAGAACGAGGGTCTACTTCAAAATTGATAAAGTCTACAATGGACCACAAATAAATTAAAGAAGCTAAAATAAAATAGGAAGCTTGTATAGGTTCTCTTTTTAAGAAATATACAATACCAACAAGACCTAGTATTGCATTTACCAAACCAAACTGGTTGACATGGTATTGACCCAAAGCCCATAGTTGACCAAGAAGATTAGAATAGTCGTCACTACCTACGGGGTATTGCTTTCTAAGCATATGATTTACTAAAATATCTATAGTCTGAGTATCGCCCCATGTGAGAGGTTTGGGTTCTGCAAGTGGCGCTATAGCCTTGGCTCTCAACCACATATAAAGGTAGAGGGAAAGAGCGAAAACTAAAAGCCACATGGCAATAGTCATAATAAAGAAAAACTGATCCACCCAATTATCGCTATGGTATTTATAGAGCTCTTTTTTTTGTATAAGTTGATAAATGGTCATTGTAATAAGAGGTATACAAATCATAATCCCATGGATCCCACCTACAAAAACAAAAGCATAGGCAAAAATCCCTGCCACCAGTATAAAGAACACGGCGTGTAAAACATCTAATCCTGTTCTATTCAAAGTAGAAAAACGATAGGCCTTATAAAGGCGGTTTTGTAGGGTATAAAAAGTAAGCCATAAAGGCACACATAAAATAGCAGTAAGAATATAAGGCACATGCTCGGGGAAAACTAAGCGATATTCTCCAGGGATTATATCAGGAAACAGCAGGTAAGGTTTAATAGCAGAAATAACAAGAAGGAGCATAGCTATCCCACACATAGCGCCAAAGAGAACGATAGGCAAAGTTCTTTCTTGAAACTGTCTAATAAAATTTTCGCCTTTAAAAGAAACAATTATAATCATGATAGGGACAAGCATTAAAGCCCAAGCAATAATATACCACACAGGAATCTGATGATTGGTGATAGATAAACCCATGACAAAGGCAAGAAGCATAGAAATACGTGGGGCTAACCACAATTTATCCTCTTCATCTCTATAGGTCATAATTTCTTCATACCAGACAATCATAACAAAGAACATAATAGAGGATAAAGCCGCATTAAGAGCATACACCTCTGCCATCACAGCTTGAGACCAATGAGCTTTAGAGAATGCAAATAATAAGGTCGCCGCAATAGCTGGTATGTGTACTCCAAAATCAAAAGATACAACATTTTTATTAAAAGCCAATAGTTTTACAACGCTAAGATAAGCAAAAAACACTGCTAGTGCTGCAGAACACGCGGAAAAAATATTCATTTTATAACCAATATCAGGAAAACGGAGAAAGGTGAATAGTTTTCCTATGATTCCATAAATAGGGAATCCTGGTGGGTGGCTTGCCCCCATATTATATACCGTGGTGATTAATTCCCCAGAATCCCCAGCTGTTACCGAGGGGTTTAGGGTGAGAAAGTAAACTATTAGGGAAAATGAAAATAAAAGCCCCGCAAAAAGAAAATCTATTTTTCGTAGCAAATAGGGGCTATAAGCATTAGGATACAAACGATCAAACATCGCATGATGGTTAGGGGTGCTAGAAGATTGAATTTCAGCCACAAGAACCTCTCTTCATTTTTTATGAAATATAATATATATTATGTTTATTATAGAATCTTTAGGGAGAAAATGCAAGTATATAAGCTCATAAAAAAGCCCTTTCTTAGTAGAAAAGGCTTTTTTATTTATATAAATATTATTTAGAAATCAGCTAATTCAATAGCTAAAACTTTGTAATGTTTCACTTCACTGTTGAATTCAAACTTCACTTTATCGCCTACTTTTTTATCTAAAAGAGCGTGACCTAAAGGAGAGTGATAGGAAATAATCCCTTTATCAAAGTTAACAGCCCATTGGTCAAGAATCTGATACGTAACCTGCCCATCTGTTGACTCTTCTAAAGTAACAGCTACCCCTACATCCACTCTATTAATTTTCACTTTATCTCTATCAATGACTTGTGCTTGTTTGAGGTCACTTTCTAGTTTTACTAAAGTTGCTTTTAATTGATCTTGTCTTTCAAGTGCAGCTTTGTATTCAGAGTTTTCTCTAAGGTCACCTTTTTCCATCGCTTCACCGATAGCCAAAGAATTAGCAGGAATTTCCACGTTCACAATATTCTCAAGCTCTTTTCTCTTATTATCATAAGACCCCTTAGTAACAAGGAAGGGGTGTCTTGTTTTAATAAGAGTACTTTTAGGTTTCTCGACTTTCAGTTTAGGATATTTTGCATTCAGTTTTTCGAGGTACAGTTCTTTTTGGGCTTTATCTAAGGTAATGGTCGTGGATAGTAAAGCAAATAAAGATTGAGCTGTGCTCTCGTCTGCCGTCTCTATAACATCCCCTAAGAGGTCTTTTTTGAATAAAAATTCTTCAATTTGAGACAATAGTTTTTTATTTTTACCGAGAGAAGTTTTAACCCCTATTTCAGAATTCAAAATATCAATCAAGGTAAGCATTCTTAATACCAGCTCTTCATCTTTGATAGCCGTTCCTAATTCAGTTTTCATTTCATCAAGAACGTATTTAGCAACCCAAACAAAGAATTCTGACTTTTCTTGGAAATGAGTAAGAACATAGGAGAAAATACTATTAATATTTTCCCACTTATCATGCCCAACCAAATCAACAAGCATTAAATTGTGGTTTTTGGAAAGGGGAGTATGTAGTATAATATCTGTATAAATACTTGCCCAGTCGTCTGATTTTTGGATATAACGAAGGAATATCTTTTGTAAATCAGTATCTAATCCTCCGTAGAATTCTACGAGGTTTTTAATACCATTAATAAGAGAAATGTCTTCAAAAGATTCATTGACCGCTTCTGATTTGGCTAGTTTTAACAAAAGTAAAGAAATAACTTTCTTTTCTGAAGTGGCATTTTGGGATTCTAAATTAGTTAAGAAATATTCTACAATAGCCTGCGAAACAACATCATCAATAAGCCCCCCTCTATTAACAAAATTAAGGGAAACAGATACTTTGTTTTCAAAGCTTGTTGTTTTTTTGAAACGGCTAATTAATTCTTCTACGACAGATCTTTCTGTATCTCTAAGCTCAATAACATTACGTTTGAGGAGACTGGGGACAATAGTGTTAGAAGATTCCATCGATTTTTTAGCTCTTAACCACCAACGAGTCCACTCTTTATCTGTAAGAAGCTCAGGAACAATACATTCTTTTAAATATTTTGAACCAATGTCTTCTAAGTCATTAGAACGCATAATAAGCTCAATGATACCCAAAGGATCACTAACTAACATCTCTTTAAGCTCTTCAGCTCTTTGACTTTTCCACAATAGAATATGGTTTTCGTCTAGGACAGTTAAAGCACGGAGAGCAATCGTAAGGCTCATCTCATGGTCTTTTTTATCGTCAAAACTCACTACTACTCTTTCTTTTTCAATTAATTTCACTTGTCCTATGCCCCAACTTTTGTGATGGACAAAAGACCCTTCATCAAAAGCAATATGGGTCTCAAAAAAACGAATAGCCTCTCTATAAGGTTTCCAACTTTGTCCCACAGCAGATGCTTTAAGGTAATGGTCTAATTGTTGATGATCTTTATAAATTTCTCTATAACAATCTTCTAAAGCTTTTCTATAAGTTTTTTCGGAAGAATTTAACCCTACGCTAAATTTAACTAAAGGAAGAACTAATTTAAATTTCTCTTCTTTCATTAACCCACGAGCAACATGGGTAAAAACAAGGTCAGCTACATATTCGTCACTGGCTGCTTCACGGATTTTTTTAGCAATAAGAATAATAAGTTTAGTATCTTCAGGGTAGAGAGTAATAACTCTATCCCAAATTTCTTCTATCATTTTAAGATTGCGCATAGAAATGAAACGCTCTATAGCAAGTCTATAATAAAACATAGCAAGGTCAGTATCCTGTTTCTCGTAGAATTCTCCGAGAAATTTAGCATTTGCAGCATCAGAACTATCAATTAATACCAAACGTTTTTTAATAGCGAAAAGTGCCTCTGTATCATCTTCATTGCTATAAATTTGTTCCAAGGTTCTTAAAGCATATTTATGCTCTCTATAAATAAGGATTTTTTCACATAAAAACTGAACTACTTTTATTTTTTTAACTTCTAAGAAATTCTTAATAAGTAGTGGAACATAAGAGTCATCCATTGCAGATTCACGTAAAGAAATAGCCCCCACAATATATAAAGCCATCACACTACCTTGAGCATCTTGGAGGTGTTCTCGACACATAGAGCGAAGATCGTCTAAAAAATCTCCATTCGCAGCAGTATCAATAAAAGAATCCAACTCCACAAGATTTTTAACACTGTAAGCTTCTAAAGTTGTATTAGTCCATTTTTCTTCGTTTAGTTTTCCTTGCATATCAGCAAGGAATTCTTCTTTTTTGTTGGCAATATTATCTACCATATCTTTTTGCCTCCAAAGGCTTTTATTTTTATAATGATTGGGTTTGGGCTGTCTTGACAAGTATATCTAGCACTTTTTCAGCACATAGACCTATTTTTCCCGCAGCTTCTTCATAACCAGGAACTTGATAAAGCATGGCTAAAAGCTCTAACACCCTTTTGTTGATTTGAGAAGCTCCCCCTAAAGTTTTCATCTGATATACATAGTAGTCAAAGACCCAAAAATACGTATTTAACAACTTAGGAATCAGTATTTCTAAGTTGTTACCCACTCGAATTTCACCTTCTAGTTGGGAGATAGTATCTTGCAATTTTTTATACTCTTCATAGCGGAGATTTCGTCTTACCGTAAGACCTCCATACAAATACCCATAAATAGGTATCCAATATTTCACATGACTATCTGCAAAAAGATCATTTTTAATCCCATCTACCAAAGTCTGTATATCTTTATAATCTATACTTTCTATATCCACATGGTCTATGCATTTTAGAAAAAGCTCATTAAACATAATGACGGCTAAATCCTTTTTATTATCATTAGTGCCATAGATATCACCAAGGAGAGTGTAAACTCTGGCATCATCTTCATCGAGAAAACGTGCCAAAATATATTCTAAAGTGTCTGCAGCCTTGTCTATCATCTCTGCTTCATAAAAAGCATAAGCAAGCAAAACTAATACTTCTCTATTAGAATTATCAAACTCTTTTGAAGCTCGCAAGAGGAAATCTATTGTTTTTTTTAACACAAAGCTTTTAATAGCAAAAAAAGCTAGGACATTTTGAATTTCGTATTCACGACAAAAATCAATAAAATGTTCCCATTCTGCAAACAATTTTTTTCCTGTAGATTGGTCCTCATAAACCAAAAACTCTGTTCGTTTTTGCCAAAACCTTATGATTTTAAGGACATCATCTCTGAAGCTTACAACTGACGAGTCTCCATCTAGGGCAAAAGCTATATGTTCTATTTGCTCCCATTTACCAGCTTTCAAGTGCTGAAGAATATTTTTCTGTTCTTTAGACAAGTCTGACAAAGAAATGCCCCTTTTCAAATATTTACACAAAACACATTATAACCTGTTTAGTAAAAAAATTCAAGTATAATATAATAAATGCTTTAATAAAAAGCATTGCCTTAGCAAGACAATACTTTTTATTAAGATATGAGAGCATGTTTTTGATCGTCATTATAGACATATGTGTATCGTTGATAAAATTCTACTACTTTTCTCACATAATTTCTTGTTTCGGATTTAGGGTGTATCTCTACTAATTCTATTGCGTTTCTAGGTTTGTACTTATTTGCTAATTTTCTCATATAAGTAGGTCCACTATTATAAGCAGCTAAAGCAGGTAACATTCCTATTTTATCTATATTATCATAAAGATAAACAGAACCTAGGTATATATTAATCTCTGGGGTATAAAGAGAGTATTCTGTCACTTCTGGGAGGTATTTATCTGCTAACCACTCCCCTGTTACAGGCATAATTTGCATTAAACCTCTAGCTCCAGCATGGGATTTAGCCTTTTCTTTGTAAAAACTTTCAGCTCTCATTACAGAATATATGATAGCCATATCCATATCTCTCTCGCTTTTTTGAATAGTGTCCAAGACCACATCTTCATGGGGGCGAGGGTAGTACATCCCCAAAATATCTTTCCCCAAAACAAAGCGAGGTTTTGCAATAATGGTATTTTGCCTGTCTCCGATGATCCCTAAAATATCACTAGTTCTATCATTTTTAGTATAGTAATTCATGAGCACATTATCTTGCCCATAAATACTTTTCACCCCATTATGATAGGCTAATTGCCTTACATCCATATCTAAGCCCAAGGTGAGATAACTATTCATCAGAGAATGTTTGTTAGAGGGAAGTTTATCACCACCTAAATTTTGTATTAAACCTTCTTCAACAAACATACGCTCAGCATATTTTTTAGCTACCATATTACCCATATAATAGAGAACATGTGCGTAGTGTAGTTTTTCGTTAAGCCCTTTTTCACTGTTATCTTTTAAAGATCTAAAGTAATCACGCGCTGAATAAGGAATATCTTTAAAAATAGCTTTTAATAAATTTTGAGCCATAATCCCAAAATAAGAGTCCGGGGCTGTGCCTATTATAGCCCCCAGGCTGTGTATAGCAGTATTTGTATCCCCTAGGGCTAGGGCAGCATGAGACTGCCAAAAATTAATATAAGGGGAAACAAAATCAGGACTCATCTTCTCTTTCATCAAAGCTGTATAATTAGTGAGCTCTTCATATTTTTTAAACGCTAAAAAGCTACGAAAAGATCGCTCTGCATTCTTTTCTAGATATTCATCGTCCACCGTTCCTTTTAGGTATTCATCTAAAGTTTTTTTAACCATTAAAACATTATAAGGAGAGCCTTCTAATCCTCTATAAGCATAAAGACGCTTGTGAAAAGTGCGCCCTCTGTAGCGAGCAGCATTTTGTTTATCAAAAAATGAGGTGTATTCTTCGTATTGAAGATAGCGTTTTTTATATATTCTTACCGTGGCAACCAATTCTTTTTCTTCTTTTCCCAATTTTTCACCCCATAATTTTAGGGTATCTAAATCAATCTCTGTGTTTTTTACCATTAATCTCATAAGAGGAATTGCTGTTATGATTCTATCTTCATAAAGAAGAATATTAATAGCTCTTGTTAATTCTTCAGGAGCTAACAATCCATGAATATTAAGGAGAGCCTTTGCTGACATTTTTTTATCTTGAAAAGTCCCAATAGAGGCAAGAACAAGATTGTGCAATAGATAGGTGGCTTCTTCCACAGTTAAACTTTTATCAAGAGATTTTTGTATAAGCTCAATATAGCTTACTAGCTCTGCAGAAATGTAAGGCTTCAACTCTTTACTGAATACATTAATCGATTGAGAGTCTCCATAAGTATAAGAAATATAAACTTTGGTAGCTTCTTCCCTAATAGGCAATAAAGGAGAGGCTTTTACCAAATCTGTAAGAGTTTTTTTGGCTCTATCTTTTATCCCTAACTGATAACGAATCGCTGCCTTCATAATATTTATTTGCCCTTCAAGAAAATCCGTGTTTGCTCCCATTTTATTGAGACGAGCTAGCAAACTTCTGTTTAATTGGACTTTAGCGGAGCTGTTAGAAGGGGATTTTTTATAGAGTCTAACGATATCGTAGAATTCTTTTATATTAAGAGAGCTTTCACCATCTAGAGGATCCTTTGGTGTTTCTACAGAGACAAACCCCTTTGTCGTTTCTTCCAATATTTCTATGGTTCTGCCTTCTGAAGAAATATTACTTAAAGTCAGCATACTATTAGTAGTAAGAACAGTTGTTTTTCGGAGGTCTGTTACCTCGCCTAAAGATGGGATCTCATTTGCAGCGCCAAGAATGATGGTAAAACAAATAAGGGTCATCAAAAAAAGAGTCCATTTGTGGGATTGAAACATAGTACTTCCTATTTAAAATTATTCTTTAATTATACTATACTATTCCATATTTGACAAGAAACCTAAACAGAAAAAGCACCTCTACCCAATGGTAAAAGTGCTAATTCTTTTTTATTTAATATTATAGGCTGTTTAAATAATCTCCTATGGTATAAGAAGTTTTAGCTCCCTCTCCACAAGCTATAATAACTTGTTTTCGAGAATCTACACAACAATCCCCTGCTGCAAATAAGCCATGTTCGTTTATTTTATTGTCAGCATCAATTTTAATAAAGCCTTGTTCGTCTTTATACTTACTGTCTATGATCGTTGTATTAGGATCTAACCCAACATAAAGAAATACCCCATCAATATCTTTCTCAAAAATCGTGTTATCTTTTACATTTTTAAAGATACATTTATTTATTTTTTGATCCCCAACAAATTCTTCTACTACGGTATCTAAAAGAAATTCTATATTCTTTTTTTCTTGGATTTGTTGTTGAACATAATGTTCTGCTCTAAACTCATCTCGTCTATGAACAATATATACTTTAGAGGCTAGATTAGCAAGATAGAGGGATTCTTCTAAGGCAGAATTTCCCCCACCAATAACAGCAACTACTTTACCTTTATAAAAGGCTCCATCACATATAGCACAAGTGCCTATGCCTCTACCAAAAAATTTATCTTCCCCTTTTACCCCTAGTTTTTTTGGGGTAGTTCCTGTGGTAATAAGTAAAACTTTAGCTTGGTACTCATTGCCTACTCCTGTTTTAAAGGTGTAAATTTTAGAGGTTGGATCTTGGGTAAAAGATTCAACACTATCAAATTCAAATGATCCACCCAAACGTTCTACTTGTTTACGCATTTTATCAGAAAGGTCAAACCCATTGATTCCTTCGTCAAAACCTGGATAATTTTCTATATTGTCGGTTAATGCGGCTTGACCGCCTGCCCCTATTCTTTCAAAAATTTTCACCGACTTCCCTGTACGGGCTATATAAATAGCAGCTGTCATCCCTGCGGGACCGCCACCAACAATAGCAACATCTAATATATCACCCATTCTCTTCACCTCTTTCATGAAATTTCGATTAACGTCTGTCGCGATCGACACTCACATAAATTTCTACTCGTCTGTTATAAGACCTTCCCTCTGGAGTTGCGTTAGACTCAAGGGGTTCATACTCAGCTCTTCCTTCTACAAAAAATCTCTCAGGAGCTAAACCAAAGTCTACTAAATAACGAACAACAGTTGCTGCCCGTCCTGCTGATAATTCCCAGTTAGTAGGGTAACGAACAGCAAGATTGGATGCTGGAGGAATAGCCCCTGCATCTGTGTGCCCAACTACCTCTAAACGACTAATATCAACACTTTGACTCAGAGCACCCGCAATTTTTCTTAAAATCACAACTCCTTCATCATAATCAATAGTCGCAGAAGATGGTTTGAAGAAAAAGTCACTAGCCAAAGTGATTTTATAACCTTTAGAGGTTTCATCTATACGCACTTTTTGAGATTTTATTTCTGGCTTTACAAGGTCTGAGACTTGTAAAATATGACGAGCTAAACCTTGGCCTTGAGTGGTAGAGGGGAGGCTTTCTACTGTTGCCCCCATTTCGGCGAGGACCCCAGGAGACAAGGTGTTCCCACCATCAAGATTCCCCAATCCCCCATCAAAAGCAGATAAAATAATTTGTATTTGTTGACCCTCAGGCACTTGAGTACCCATAAGTGCAATAAAGAAAGTAAGTAATAATGTTACCATATCCCCATAGGTAGCCATCCAAGCTGGGGCTCCTTCAGGTGGACACTTAGGGCATTTTTTTTCGCCGTCAGCCATATATGCTTCCTCTTAACCTAATTTTGGACTATTCATCTTCTGCTCCACGTCTTTCCGTAGCCCCTAAGAATGAATTCAATCGTTCCCGAAGAATAGCAGGGTTATCGCCAGCTTGTATAGAGAGCACTCCTTCAAGAATAATTTCTTTCATGAGTACTTCATCAGCATTATAAACGTTTAATTTAGCTGCAACAGGAATACATATCCAGTTTGCAAGGATAGACCCATACAAAGTTGTGACTAAGGCAACAGCCATACCAGCACCTAAAGCAGCGGTGTCAGAAAGGTTACCAAGTAAAGCAACAAGACCTACCAGTGTTCCTATCATCCCAAAAGCGGGACCATAAGCACCCCAGTCTGTAAATAATTGTGCATAACTCTGATGTCTAGCATCTAATTTATCTAATTCATTATACATTATTCTTTTTACTACTTCTGGATCCGTTCCATCCACCACAAGACGTATTGCTTTTTGTAAAAATGGATCTGGAATTTCAGCGACATCATCTTCCAAGGAAAGCACACCCTCTTTACGAGCTTTTTCTCCAAAAGTTAATAAGGTATCTATTAATGATCCAACTTCGTTTGAAGGTTGTTTCATTGCTAATTGAAACAATGAACCCAGCTTCATACTATTAGCCCAAGGGTTAGCCATCATAGTTGCTCCAACAGATCCGCCAACAGTAATAAAAATTGAAGTTAAATCGTAATACGGCATGAGAGATCCAGCAGAAATAAACATTCCACCAAACATCAAGAGAAAACATACTATAAAACCTACTATCGATCCTTTTTCCATGGTTTACCCCTCTTTTTCTTCAGTGGTATTTTGAAATGTTTTTTTGTCCACCATTCCTTTAGAATGGATAATAGCTTTATAAATACTACCCGCTAGAAAGTTTGAAAATTTCTTTTCTATATCTATCGCTTTTTCTTTTACTAAATATTTTTTTCCAGAATTCATTATAATAATAGTATCCGGAGTACTTTCCATGATTTCTATTTGGTAAGGATTTATAGTGATTTTAGAATCATTGAGTCTTGTTACTTCTATCATTATATATTCTCCTTTATAATATTATAAGAGATTTTTCAATTGCAATCAAGAGTTTAACGTTTAAGTGTTAAAATTTCTTGCAACATATTATCACTTGTAGTGATTACCCTAGAGTTAGATTGGAATCCTCTTTCCGTGACAATCATATCAGTAAAGGCTTCTGCTAAGTCAACGTTAGACATTTCTAAAGCCCCTACCATCATAGTACCTTTTCCTACCATCCCAGCCTCTCCGATGGTAGCCATACCAGAGTTATTAGACTCTGTATAAAGAGAATTCCCTACTTTTTCAAGTCCCATAGGGTTAGTGAAAGATGATAAGGCTATTTGACCTAAAGGTCTTCGTATTCCATTATCCATTACTCCAATAATAGTACCTACTTCGTCAATATTAAAGCTTTCCATATAACCCATACTATTTCCATCTTGAAAATAAGATTCTGTTGTAAAACGGGAGGCAAATTGGGTAATAGAATTTTTTACACTGCCTACGTCCCCTAATTCCATGTTAAAAGTCTGTTGAGTGCCATCTGGATGGTCATAGGTGAGAATGGCTACTAATTGCCCTTCAGCATCAGTATCTCCAGCCCCACCTGCCCCTTCCGTAGCGGCAGCTAAAGTTCCATTAGTATTAAAAGTCAGGTCTAATGTATTATCTGTATCTAATTTAGGAACATTGATACTTACTTGTAGATTTTCCATAGCAACACCATTTACATCGGTAAGATTAAAATTCATTCCCCAAGTATTAAGCTCTGTTTTCTCAAAGGATGTAGAAAGTCTCATGTTATTACCATAAGGGTCAAAAACGTCGATAGAAGTCCCGTGGGTAGCAGCTATTCTTTCAGCATCAGTAGCATTAGCATCTAAGATAGGTACATTTGAATCTAAATTAGAGCGATATTTTACAGAAGCCGTTTCTTTGGCTTCTATTTTTTGTCCTGGTTCTATTTTAAGATCACCTACAGGTGCAGAGGCGTCTACAATATATTCCCCTGTAGGAAATAATTCAGCTGTCCACCCTTGTACTCTCATACCATTAGAATTCACAAGAGTCCCATCTCTATCAATCATAAAATTACCATTTCTAGTGTGAAAAGTCTGCTCCCCATCTTGTACCACAAAGAATCCCTCTCCTGTAAGAGCTAAATCTGTATTTTTACCTGTAGTTTGTAAAGAACCTTGGGTCATGATAGTATCAATAGACGCTACACTCATCCCTAAGCCTACTTGTTTAGCATTGATACCACCACGACTATCCGTAGGTCTAGCAGCACTAGAGGATGTTTGTGACAAAATATCTTGGAAAGTAACACGGCCTTTTTTAAAACCTGTTGTGTTTACATTGGATATGTTATTACCAAGAACGTCCATTCTTGTTTGGTGATTTTGAAGCCCTGACACGCCTGCATATAATGATCGTAACATTGTTTTTCTCCATAAGGACAAAGTCCTTGTTATTATTTTTCTTTAATTTATTATTTTCTCTAAAAGAGAGCAGTTTCTTTTTCTTCTAATTCCTCTGGTAATGGAGCTGAAGTATTATTTATCATATCCATGATACTTTCCGCCACAAGGCTCGTTGGCATTTGAGGGGTAAAAGCTTGCGGTATTTGAGACTCCCTAACGTTAGGGGCTACTTGGGTAGGGGGTTCTATAGGGGCTTTGGTATTCATAACCTCTACAATTTCTTTAAGAGATACGGTCTGTCCACCTACTTTAAGATAGCTATTTCCATCTTGAATAACGACAGAATCTACGGCACCTTTTTGGTAATTACCCACCTCGTTTATCCATGAGACATCTTTACCTACTAGAGACACAGATTTGGTAAAATCAAATTCTTTTGTGAAATTAGTAAGGTTTTCTGCCACTGAGCTCATTTGTTTTAAAGACGTAAATTGAGCCATCTGTCCAATAAACGCTTTGTCATCCATAGGCTTAGTCGGGTCTTGTGTTTTTAACTGCGTAACCAATAAAGTGAGAAAATCTGCTTCCCCCAGTGAGTTTTTACTCACTATTTTTTGATCCTCTTTTAATTGAGTGTTGAAAGTATTAATACCTTGATCTAAAACTCTTTTTTCCCGATCTGAAATCATTGTTGGCATATTACTTGCTACTGATTCTATCATCATCCTCTCCCTTTCTTTTTTTTTATTCCCTGTGATTTTTCTATTATGCGGTGAAATCCACCAAATTATCTATAGTCATGGATTTTCTGCTTATTACTGTTTCTGTATTTGATGAAGTATAAGAGGAACGTACTGCTTGTACCCCATATTCCATCTCTTCTTTTTCCTCGAAGTCTTTTTGAGAGCCCAACTCTACATCAATAGAGCCTAATTCTATTCCCACATTAGCAAGAGATTCACGAAGATTATTGATATTTTGTTCAAAGAATGTCTTCGCTTCAGGCGTTTCTACAACTACTTTCCCCCTCATTACACTGTCTTCTGTAATAAAAGATAATTTCATATTTCCTAATTCTGGAGGAGTTAATTTCATTCTCAACTCGTTCCCTCCATCCTGCATTAGCATGGAAATACGTCCTCCTATATTTTGCATAAGGGCTTCCACTTGCACCCTTGTAATAGAGGATGATAAAGAGGTGTACATTTTTTGGGCTATATTCATTACTTCATTTTTAGAATTACTTTGAATATTATTGTCTATAATGGGATTTGCGATCTCCCCTTCTGTGGCTACGGCCTCTCCATCAATATTTTCTAAGGTAAAAGGAATATCTTCTGTCCCATGGTTCTTCACATTTTTAGTACGTAAATCTTTAATTTCAAAATTCACATCTGTTGTATCACTATCAGATGATTCTCCCATATCTGAATTTTGAGTATCCACTTTGGTCTCTTGTTCCTTGGGGTCTGATATAAAATGCTGTTCTAATTTTTGAGGCTCTTCGACCAGCTCCATTTCTTGTGCTATTTCCACCACCCCTTTATTCTCTGCTATTAATCCTTGTTCTTGGATAGGGGGGGATTGTTCTATAGCCCCTTTAGTGTCAGCAAAAACAGTGAGCATTGTATTTTGTTTAGAAAAATTGTTATTACCTGTTAAGACATCTTGTTTTATATCAATGTCTTCTAATAGAAAAGATACTTTTTGTGCCATAAAATAATTTTTATCCAACATCATTCCATTCTGCGCTAATTCTTGCGTTGCTTTATCTACAAACTCTGTTACTGTGTTAATCCATGTCATGATGTCCACTGACTCAAAAGTCCCTTCTATGGGAGGAGTGTCTGAGTTGGTCGATAGCTCTTGTAAAGCACTCTGTAAAAAAGAAAGTATTTCTTCTAAAGGGACTAGCTTTTCTAAATTAGTAGCACTATCAGTATCTGTATCACTTTTTTTAGTTAATTCTTTTTTTAGTTGTTCTATTTTCTTTCCTATAT
This sequence comes from uncultured Brevinema sp., assembly GCA_947038195.1. Taxonomy (GTDB): domain Bacteria; phylum Spirochaetota; class Brevinematia; order Brevinematales; family Brevinemataceae; genus Brevinema_A. The sequence continues at coordinate 1,992 of CAMQVI010000017.1, read as the reverse complement.
CTTCTAGAGTTTTCTTCTGCTCTTTAATCTCAGCTTGTTTTAATTCTCTACTCAGTGATCTTTGTTCTGACAATGATTTATCAAGATGTTTTTCAAAAGAATCATCTTTTTGTGATTTAAGTGTTGTTTTTTGTTGCGATTGTGGCGAAGTTTTTGTTGCGGCGAATAAGTCTATCATAGTCTTCCTCTTTTAAATTTATAAGTACTCACTATGATTTTCGGAATTATTGGAAATTTTATTAGAATTTTCAAGAAAATAATTTTCACTCCCCCAGAAAATATACTAAATTCACAAATTATATTTCATTATATAAAGTCATAATACTTAATAGTTTGCAAAAATATCCGATTAACTATAAAATCATTATAGGTAAAAAAGTACAATTGTGTTATAATATAGAAAAAGTGGTTGTCTTTGATTGTTTATTGAAAATATATTACAAATACGAACCTGCTTATGTAATGACATCCTAATTAAAGGAGCTAATGGTGGATACCCAACTAGAACCAGAAAATGAATTGCCAGATCCTGAGATAGATAAACTGCACTCAAGTCGGGATAAAATAATGGATGTGATTGCTGGGATGACCGCATCAGAAACAGAAATCCCTTATAATGCTCTTTCTCAATGTCGATCCTGTCAAATGGATATTGATATGGTGGTGAGTGAAACAAAGCTAACAATGGATCAGCTAAAGCACTATACAGACGTTAATAAAGCTCACCAAGAAAATATCAAACAGCTTATTAACAATATAGAAGCTCGTCACCAAGATTTGAAAAACCAGCCAAGAGACGTGCAAATACCTGAAGATCTCTTTCTTGAAAAAGAGGAAGTGTTCACTACTGAAGAAGAACCAAAAAAGAATTTTTGGTCTGAGTATACCTTGTTACTTATGGTGTGTACTGTGCTTGTGATTTTTATGGTGGAATTTATTGATTTCTTTTTAGGCGGGCACGATCATTCGAATTTTTGGAAGCAAGTCGTGGTAGCCACTGGATTTACCTTCTCTCTTACCGCCACCGTACATCACTATTTTAATAAGAAATAAATAGCTTGAAAATCAAAAAAAACCCTCTTTTATTAGAGGGTTTTTTCCTTATGTAGTATAGAGTTACTGAAAGAGTGCATCGATGTTTGATTTTTCGGTTTGGATGTCGGTGATTAGCTGTTTTATGGTGGGTAAATCAAGGGCTTTTTCTAGGGCGATAGCGTTTTCATAATTGAGGTAAATGTCGTCCCCTTCTATATCTACGAAGGGATTGTCAGAGGCTGATGGAGGGAAATCTAGAACGAGCATGTGGTTAGATGGGGTCTGGGAGAAGAAGATGATGTCCATGCTGGGGCTTTGGGAGACGAGAACACTGGTGCCTATTGACTTACGGGCTTGTTTAAGGGGGAGGGTGATGATTGATTTTTGGTGGGAGACGGCATTTTTAATCGCTACGTCTCTCCAGCTCTTAAACTTGGATATACCTTGCAGTATGAGGATTCGTTGTTCATTGTTGAAATAATAGAGAAAAGAGGTGAAATCGCCTGCATCTTCAAGTATATACAGCTCTTCTGGGGCTTGACCTTCGAAACCGAGGGGGAGATAGTATAGGTTTAGTAAGGAGTCGCTCATGTTAGACCATAGGTCATTATACTTTTGAGCGGGGAGTGTGTCGTACTGAAACAGGTCTTCAGCATAGGTGAGACCTAGGCACATAGAGAGCGCGAGGAGGGTGAATAGAGGTTTTTTAAACATTTTAGTTTCCTATAGGTTATAGTGTGGTATATGCTGGAAATATAAGCATAATCACTTATATTATAGACGATTGTTTGGAAAATTTCAAGCTGGAGTTTTCACAAAGTGATTATCTGTGCATTTTGGGGTGAAAAGCTCATAAAAAGTGACTCTTATGCTCAATGATTTTTAAAAAGAGTCATAAAAGGGTCATAAAAAGTGACTGTAATGATCATAAATCAAGGGAAGGGTCAAAAAAAGTCC
>CAMQVI010000016.1 GCA_947038195.1 uncultured Brevinema sp. | reverse complement strand
AATCAAAGCTCCCACTACTAAAAAATAGCTATCGAAAAAAAAGGGGAGACATCACGAAAATAATCCAAATATTTCCAAATTTCTCTAATTTTAAAGAGAGTAAAATTTCGTAAAAAATATCTAAAATCTCCTCTTCCAAAAAAAACCAAACATTTTCCAAATCACTCTAATTTTAATGAGAGTAAAATTTCGTAAAAAAAATGAAAAAATGGGCTAAAAAATGGGGAAATATCTAAAATAAGTGACTAAATCTAAAAAACACTCATTTTAAGTGACTCTTTTATTGACTAAAAGTGAGTGAAAAGCTCAAAACTATGAGTAAATAGCTCACTTTTATGACTCTTTTCCCCCCATAATGCGCCCCATTGACAATAATCCCAATATATCCTATAATATATAGTAGTTTCTTATTAAATATGTCGTTCTAAAAAACTTATTACAAGGGAGTATGATTCGCTTACACCTAGACATATAAAGGGACTTTCAATTATTAATTAAGGAGATAGGTACTATGGAAGATAAAAATAAAAAACAAGGAAATTTCTTGAAAGACAAGGCACAGCAGGCAATGGCTGAAGGTGCAGAAAAAGCGAAACAAGCAATGAGTGACGGTCTAGAAAAAGCCCAGCAAGCTATGGCAGGAGCACAACAGGCGGTTACCGAAGGTACAGAAAAAGTACAAGAAGCAATGGCAGAAGGCACGGAAAAAGCCCAACAAGCCATGGCAGAAGGCACAGAAAAAGCCCAGCAAGCCATGGCAGGAGCACAACAGGCAATGGTTGAAGGTACAGAAAAAGCGAAACAAGCCATGACAGAAGGCGTAGAAAAAGCTCAAGTTTTAACAGAAACAATATCCAACATGGAAGTCCCCTCAGACCTGAAACAAGCAGTATCTGAAGGCACAGAAAAAGCTAAACAAGTGATGAGTGATGGCATGGAAAAAGCGCAGGCTCTAACGGGAAATATAGATATTTTAATGATTTTGGATAAATTACTAGCTAGCCCTAAAGCATTCAAAGATAAGATCTTAGAGAAAATAAATGTTATTAAAGAGGATATAGCCGAAGAGATAGATGCCCTAGAACAAAAAGAGCTCAATCAAAAATTAGCCGAAAAAATGATAGCCTCATATACTGAACTGGCCGCTACTTCTGGAGATTTGTTGAACATGACTAATATTATTCCCGGTGCTTTTTTCGCTTCAATACCTGCTGGGATAACATTATTTGTGAAATTTCCTTCGGAGTTAGTGATGTCCTTGGCTACCATTTATGACTTGGATATTACTGATGATGAGGTCAAAGATTTGTGCTTAATCCTGTATATTTCAGGTGCTTTACAAGAAGAAAAAGCGGTGATCACCCCAGAAAATATAGAAACATACCTCAAAACAGTCAATGAGCTTCTAAACCAAGAAAATAGAAAAGAATCTATCAAAGAATCTTTTAGTCAATTTGGTAAAGTTTTAACTAGAAAAGGTATTGTCAACCTCACGGGAGCTTCTTCCGAATTCTCTATTAACAAGGCATTTGCTACCTTCTTAGGAAAACAAGTTAATAATTATTTTCAAAATCATCACGGAGTCGTAGAATTAATTGAAAAAAAAGGTGACACTAACGATGAGGAAACAAGTGAAAAATAATACTATAATTAAATAATCACATAAAAAACACCACTAACTTAGTGGTGTTTTTTTATTTTCTGAATGCTATTGTGACTTCACAAAAGGGAACCCTGTGGGCTTACCCCTTGGCAACAATTATTTTCATAAGTATAACACTACAAAGAATTAAACAGTTTTTTTAACTAAATAATAATAAGATTGCATAATTAAATAGATGCATTATACTAGTAATAGATTCCCTTTAAAAATAGTATTTCAAAGGGGGATATGTTCTTCAATAGATTTAAACATAAGTGGTAGTATGGGGCTTTTTTTACGCCTACAATAAATTGAGAATATTAAAGAAAAACAATAAATTGAGACAGTGGTGCTAATGTTTTGTTCAGATAAAATTAGTCATTACTGTTAAAGAGAGGTATATATTATGTTGGAACAAACAGCATTAGGTATGGTAGAAACGAAAGGTCTAGTCGGTTCTATCGAAGCAGCAGATGCTATGGTAAAAGCTGCAAACGTAACCTTAATAGGTTATGAAAAAATAGGCTCAGGTCTCATTACAGTTATGGTGAGAGGAGATGTTGGGGCAGTTAAAGCAGCCACAGATGCTGGAGCTGCGGCTGCTGACAGAGTGGGAGAATTAATATCTGTTCATGTCATTCCTCGCCCCCATGCGGATGTTGAGCTGATGCTCCCAAAAATGAAAGGGTAGGTGGTAAATCATGAGTCAAGAATTTATCAATCAAGTTATGAAAGAAGTTCAGCGCCAACTCGCAGAACAGTCAGACTCAAGCTATCAAAATAAAACAGTTAAGGTAGGTAATACTATGTCAAAATCTATTGAATTTGTCGGAACAGCCATAGGTGACACTATTGGGCTCGTAATCGCTAATGTTGATCAAAGCATTTTAGAAAAAATGTCTTTAGATAAAAAATATCGGTCTATCGGAATAGTCGGTGGACGTACAGGGGCTGGTCCTCATATTATGGCAGCTGATGAAGCTGTGAAAGCTACTAATACTGAAATTATTTCTATAGAATTACCAAGAGACACCAAAGGTGGCGCTGGTCATGGTAGCCTTATTATCTTTGGAGCTGATGATGTTTCTGATGCTCGTCGTGCTGTTGAGGTTGCTTTAGGTGACTTGAATCGCACATTTGGTGATGTTTATGCAAATGAAGCAGGACATATTGAATTACAATATACTGCTCGTGCTAGCTATGCTATCAACAAAGCTTGGAATTGCCCTATGGGACAAGCTTTTGGTGTTATGGTAGGAGCTCCCGCTGCTATTGGTGTAGTAATGGCAGATACAGCTGTTAAAGCTGCTAATGTCACTGTATTAAGCTATAGCTCTCCAGCTAATGGTACTAGCTTTAGTAATGAAGTTATTTTAACTGTACATGGAGATTCTGGAGCAGTCAAACAAGCGGTCATGGCTGCTCGTGAAGTAGGATGTAACTTATTAGGAAGCTTAGGAAGTACTCCAACAAGTTCAACTACTCCTTATATTATATAAAATAGGAGATGAACATGAGATCAAAACGATTTGAAGTATTGAAAAATCGTCCTGTTAATCAAGATGGATTTGTTCAAGAGTGGGCGGAAGTAGGACTTATTGCAATGAATGGTCCCAATGATCCTGTTCCCAGTATTAAAATTTCTAATGGTGAAGTTATAGAGTTAGATGGAAAAAGAAAAGAAAATTTCGATTCTATTGATACTTTTATTGCAAGATACGGGATTAATCTTAAAAATGCAGAAAGAGTTATGGGAATGTCTTCTCAAGAATTAGCTAAAATGCTCTGTGACCCTAATGTGTCTCGTAGTGATATTATACCTCTTACAACAGCGATGACACCAGCTAAAATTGTTGAAGTTATGGGACATATGAATGTAGTCGAAATGATGATGTCTTTACAAAAAATGCGGGCTCGAAAAACCCCATCTAATCAATGTCACGTTACAAACGTGAAAGATAACCCTGTACAAATCGCCGCTGATGCTGCTGAAGCAGCTTTAAGAGGATTTGATGAACAAGAAACCACTGTTGGTGTTGTTCGTTATGCTCCTTTTAATGCTTTGGGATTATTAGTAGGTGCTCAAACAGGTCGTCCTGGCATTTTAACACAGTGTGCTTTAGAAGAAGCTACTGAATTGCTTTTGGGAATGAGAGGATTCACTTGTTATGCTGAAACTATCTCTGTTTATGGAACAGAAGATGTGTTTACAGACGGTGATGATACTCCTTGGTCAAAAGCATTTTTAGCATCTGCTTATGCTTCTCGCGGATTGAAAATGAGATTCACCTCTGGTACTGGTTCTGAAGTCCAGATGGGCTATGCAGAAGGCAAATCAATGCTTTATCTTGAAGCTCGTTGTGTCTTTATTACTAAAGGTGCTGGCTCTCAAGGATTGCAAAATGGTTCTATCAGTTGTATCGGTGTTCCTGGTGGTGTACCTTCTGGAATTCGTGCTGTTTTAGCTGAAAACCTTATCACTACTTGTTTAGACCTTGAAGTAGCTTCTGGTAATGACCAAACTTTCTCACATTCTGATATTAGAAGAACAGCTCGTACCCTTATGCAAATGCTACCAGGTACAGACTTTATTTTCTCTGGATATAGTGCTACTCCTAACTATGATAATATGTTTGCTGGATCTAACTTCGATGCTGAAGACTTTGATGACTATAATGTTCTCCAAAGAGACCTTAGAGTCGATGGTGGATTACGCCCTGTCTTAGAAGAAGAAGTCGTAGCTATACGTAATAAAGCTGCTCGTGCTTTACAATCAGTATTTAAAAATCTTGGTCTTCCTGAAATTAAAGATGAAGAAGTTACAGCTGCTACCTATGCTCACGGAAGTAAAGATATGCCAGATCGTAATGTCGTTGAAGATCTTAAAGCTGCTCAAGATATGATTGCAAATGGTACTACTGGTGTGGATATAGTTAAAGCATTGCACCAAGGTGGATTCGAAGATGTGGCTGATGCTGTCTTTAATATGCTCAAACAAAGAGTATCTGGAGACTATTTACACACTTCAGCTATCATTGACCGTAATTTCCATGTGACTAGTGCTGTTAATGATGTTAATGACTACCGTGGTCCTGGTACTGGTTATCAGATGAGTGCAGAGCGTTGGGAAGAAATTAAAAATATCCCTAATGCTGTTCGCCCTGATTCAATTTAAGGAGTATTTCTATGAATATCAATATCGATGAAAAAACTCTTCAATCAATAGTTGAAGAAGTCATTCGCTCTATGGGTAATCCTTCTTCAAACACTCCTTCATCTAGCAGTGTTTCTGTACCAGCAGGTGTTTCCTTTCAAGAAAAAGGAGAGGCTCAGCAAGGGACAACTCGTGACGAAGTGATTATTGGGATTTCCCCAGCTTTTGGAATTAACCAAACGCAAACGATCGTTAAAATTCCTCATACTCAAGTATTGAGAGAAATCATAGCAGGTATTGAAGAAGAAGGGGTAAAAGCACGTATTGTTCGTGTTCTCCATACTTCTGATGTGGCCTTTATTTCTCATACAGCAGCTAAGTTATGTGGATCTGGAATTGGGATTGGGATACAGTCCAAAGGTACGGTAAACATCCACCAAAAAGACCTTCCCCCTTTAAGTAATTTAGAGCTATTTCCACAAGCCCCTCTTATAGACCTTGCTACTTTTAGAACTATAGGAAAAAATGCAGCGAAATATGCTAAGGGAGAATCTCCTACCCCTGTTCCTGTTAAAAATGATCAAATGGCACGCCCAAAATATCAAGCTGTAGCAGCTTTATTACACATTAAAGAAACTGAATCTGTAGTAAAAGGTGCAAAACCAGTAGAACTTAGTTTTAACGGTTAAAGGAGTTGAAAATGAATGAACAAATGTTGGAACAAGTAATCAAAGAAGTCATTAACAGTATGTCCAATACATCTAGTAATGGACCAAGTGGCAGTGCTCCTTCTTCATCCTATAAAGGAGTCGCTCTTTCTAGTAACGACTATCCTATAGGGGAAAAAAGACCTGAACTTATTAAAACGCCTAGTGGCAAGCAATTAAATACTATTGTATTAGATGACTTGCTCAAAGGGAATGTGAAATCGGATGATCTCCGTATTACTGCTGACACCTTAGAAATGCAAGCTAGTATTGCTGATTCTGTAGGAAGAGCACCTTTTGCTCACAATCTAAGAAGAGCTGGAGAACTAACAAGAGTTCCAGATGCAAGAATCTTAGAAATTTATAACGCATTACGTCCTGGAAGATCCTCCAAGCAAGAACTTCTTGCTATTGGAGATGAACTAGATCGTCAATACGGTGCTCCTATTACGGCTGCTTTTGTCCGTGAAGCTGCAGATGTATACGAAAAACGTAATTATCTTAAAAAATAGGTATTAATATGAAGTATGTTGCAGGAATAGATATTGGCAACTCTACAACAGAAGTCGCACTAGCTCGGATAGATTCCAACAATCAAGTAGAATTTATTTCTAGTGATTGGGTATTTACCACTGGGGTTAAAGGCACTTCTGAAAATAAACACGGCGTTTTTGGAGCTTTGAAAAAAGCTTTGAATAAGGTGAATTTAGAGTATAAAGATCTTAGTTTGATTCGTATTAATGAAGCTGCTCCTGTTATTGGTGACGTTGCGATGGAAACAATAACAGAAACAATCATTACCGAATCGACGATGATTGGTCATAATCCTAAAACACCTGGTGGTGTCGGTTTAGGTGTAGGGAACACCATTTCATTTCAAGACTTACGTAATTGCAAGCGCTCCGACAATTTTATTGTTGTAGTGCCCAAAGAATACACTTTTGAAGAGATTGCAGATGAAATCAATAAAGCATCAGATAGAGGCGTATTGGTTAATGGAGTTATTTTACAAAGTGATGAAGCTGTCTTAGTCTATAATAGACTAAGACGCCCCATCCCTATAGTAGATGAAGTAATGTTAATTGAGAAAATCCCTCTAGATATGCTTTGTTCTATTGAGGTGGCTCAACAAGGTTCTGTTATTGAAACATTATCTAATCCTTATGGAATAGCGACAGTGTTTTCGCTCACTCCAGAAGAGGCAGCCAATATTGTTCCTATTGCGAGAGCACTCATAGGTAATAGATCTGCGGTAGTTATTAAAACACCTGCGGGTGATGTGAAAGAAAGAAGAATCCCTGCTGGGATTTTATATATTATAGATGCACAAAAAACTTTTGAAATAGGTATTAATGCAGGAGCAGATGCCATTATGGAAACTATCCGTAAGGCTAAAAATATTCAGGATATCAAGGGTGAATCAGGTACCAATATTGGTGGCATGCTTGAAAAAGTAAGGCATACAATGGCAAACCTCATTAATAAATCCCAACAAGATATCCAAATTAAAGACTTGCTTGCTGTGGATACTTTTGTCCCTATCAATGTTAAAGGTGGTCTAGCCAATGAATTTTCTATGGAAAATGCTGTAGGTATAGCTGCTATGGTTAAATCTGATCGTCTACAAATGCAACTCATAGCTGATGAGCTTACCAAAGAGCTTAATATTCTTGTAGAAATAGGTGGGGTGGAAGCAGAGGTGGCTATTTTAGGTGCCCTTACGACACCTGGTGTGGACAAACCAGTAGCGATTGTTGATATGGGGGCTGGTTCTACGGACGCTTCTATTATTAACAAAGCGGGAGAGATTAAAGCTATTCACTTAGCTGGCGCTGGTAATATGGTGTCTTTATTAATCAATTCTGAGCTAGGACTTAATGATATTGGGCTAGCTGAAGATATTAAAAAATATTCTTTAGCAAGAGTAGAAAGTGTTTATCATATTAGATATGAAGACGGTTCTGTACAGTTTTTTGACAAGCCTCTTGATCCTACCATATTTGCTAGAATTATTATAGTTCGTGGAGAAGGAGAATACGTCCCTATTTTCACGGAACATTCTATGGAAAAAATACGTATGGTAAGACGTTCTGCTAAAGAAAGGGTTTTTGTGGGTAATGCTATTAGAGCATTAGAAGCGGTAAGTCCGACAGGAAATATTAGAGATATTCCTTTTATTGTACTAGTGGGTGGATCTTCTTTAGATAAAGAAATTCCCCAAATGGTAACCGATAGCTTATCCCATTTTTCTATTGTAGCTGGGAGAGGCAATATTAGAGGTACAGAAGGTCCTCGTAATGCGGTAGCCACAGGCTTGATTTTAGACTATGTTAGAGGAGCTAAATAATGATTTTGGATACAAAAATTCCAACAATCCTTATCCATGTTACTCCTGACTGTCCCAAAAATATAAGCCAAGAAATCATGTGGGGTATAGAAGAAGAAGGTATCCCTTGTGAATTAGAAGAGTTAAGATTTGAAGATATAACGAAAGAGGGACATAACAGTGCGGCTCTTTCCCTTTTAGATGTGGGGGTAGCCAGTGATGGACAACATATAGTGGCTCATTATTCGAAGTTACCTATTGGTAACCCTATGTTTTCCCAAAAAATAATTAATCAAGAGCAAGTACGGACTATAGGTAAAAATATAGCTCGTTTTGTAAAAGGAATTCCCTTTATATTAGGTGAGGTAGAAAATGACTAGTTTAGGATTGCTCGAAGTGAAAGGGCTAGCAATGGCTGTAGTGGCTTGCGATACAATGCTAAAATCTAGCAATGTAAAACTTCTTAATCATGAAAATACGAAAGGTGGTGGATGGATAACAGTGAAAATACTAGGCGATGTCGCCGCAGTACAAGCTGCTCTCGATGCAGGCGAGGCTGTAGCTCGTCAACACAATGCCTTAGTTTCTAAAAGCGTAATTGCACGACCTAACGAAGAGGTTCATGCTCTTGTTCAATTAAATAAAGCGTAAAGGATTCGACTATGACAGAAAAAGAGTTATACGAAATAGTCAATCAAACAATTGTAGGATTATCAAAAGGTAATGTAAAGAAAGACAAATTAGATTTAACTCTTGCTATGGATATTGCAAAAGCGTGTATCCAAAAAGCTCAAGAGATCAATCTAAAAGCTACTATAGCTATCTGTGATCAGCATGGAAACGCTATCTTATTTTATCGGATGGAAGAGTCTTTACTGGTAAGCTCTGACATTGCTCCTAAAAAAGCCTATACTTCTGTTGCTCTTAATATGAGTACTGCAGAAGCGAAAATTTTCATGGATAAGCATGCTAATCATTTAGACAATGCTACGGAAGGGAGATTGGTGTTTTTTGCAGGAGGGCTCCCAATTAGAATAGATGGGAAATTAGTAGGAGGTCTGGGGGTCAGTGGTGGACTTCCCGAACAAGACCAAGAAATAGCCTCCCACGGACTAAAGACTGTGGCTTTATCAGAATAAAACATAAGGGTATAAGTATGGAGCAAAAAGAATTAAATAGTATGGTTAAAAAAATTGTTTCTAACATAATGTTAAACAACCCTACTACAGGTGCTAATGGGGTATTTACTAGTATGAATGAAGCTGTAGAAGAAGCCTACAAAGCACAACAAAATTATAAAAACTATGCTTTAGAGCAACGTCGGCAAATTGTAGAAGGTATAAGATCAGGATTGAGACCTTATATTGAAGAATGTGCTAAACGAGGTGTTGACGAATCTAAAATGGGTCGTTATGAAGACAAAATCAATAAAAATACTCTAGTTTTAGATAAAACTCCTGGAGTAGAAGATCTTAGTACTAGCGCCTTTACGGGTGATAATGGTTTGACTTTAGTAGAGTTGTCTCCTTTCGGGGTTATAGGGTCTATTACCCCTGTTACTAACCCAACAGAAACAATTATTTGTAACTCTTTAGGAATGCTTGCTGGGGGAAATGCTGTAGTTTTCAGTCCTCACCCTAGTGCTATTGAAACTTCTGTGTGGCTTGTTAAACTTATCAATCGATTAGCATCCGAAGCTGGAGCTCCTCCCAATCTTGTAACTACTGTAGATAAAGCTACTTTAGAATCAGTGGACGAAATGATGAGCCATCCTAAAATAAATATGCTTTGTATCACGGGAGGCACCCCTATTGTTAAAAAAGGGTTATCCAGTGGTAAAAAGACGATAGGGGCAGGGGCAGGAAATCCTCCCGTTATTGTAGACGAAACAGCAGATATAGAGCAAGCAGCTAAGGATATCTTTAATGGAGCGTCTTTTGATAATAATATGCCTTGTATTGCCGAAAAAGTGGTTTTAGTGGTAGAAGCAGTTGCAGATTATTTACTATTTTGTCTTGAAAAAGAAAATATCTTCAAAGTCACGGATCCAGAAGATCTTAAAAAACTAGAAAAAACAATTCTTAACGAAAAAGGTGCTGCTCATAAAGATTTTGTAGGTAAAAATGCTTTACATATTCTACAACAAGCTGGAGTATCTTGTGGTTATGATCCTCGTCTTATTATTGTAGAAACTTCTAAAGAGCATTTATTTGCTGTAGAAGAATTGATGATGCCTGTTTTACCTATTGTTCGTTGTAAAGACTTTGATGAGGCATTGGAGAATGCTGTTGTTTTAGAAAATAATCTCAGACACTCTGCTATGATGCACTCTAAAAATGTGGATAGACTTACGGAGGCTGCTCGCAGAATACAAACGACTATTTTTGTGAAAAATGCTCCTTCCTATTCTGGAATAGGTTTTGGTGGGGAGGGTTATACAACGTTTACCATTGCAGGGCCCACGGGAGAAGGGCTAACATCCGCCAGAAGCTTTGTACGTACTCGTCGTTGTGTTCTTAAAAATGGCTTTTATATAAGGTAGTTTTAAAGATAAATATGATAGATAAAAGGAGATAATAATGCAAGCATTAGGAATGATAGAAACCTACGGTTTCGTAGCAGCTGTCGAAGCTAGTGATGCAGCCCTTAAAGCTGCCAATGTGTCTTTTCAAGGGATTGAATTTGTTAGATCAGGAATTATTACCGTTACCGTAACAGGAGATGTGGGGGCAGTGAAAGCTGCTGTAAGTGCTGGCTGTATGGCCGCATCCTTAGTCGGAGAAGTGCGTGCTAGCCATGTCATTCCTCGTCTTGCTGATGGTGTAGAAGAAGTTATTTTGAATAATTTTGAAAAAATGCCATCTAGCCCTAAAAAAATTGTTGCACCAAAAAAAGAAACGACACCAGAAGTTCTCAAGGAAGAGCCTACTGTAGAAGTTCCTGTAGCAGAAGCTCCCGTGGAAAAAAAAGACCCACCTAAGAGTCCTCCTAAAAAAAGAAAATAATTATTAAATAATAATTAAAGGGAGACACAGATGGCTTTTATTACAGAATCTTATCTTAAAACTTACTATCTTGATCATGATTATGATAAGCCTCTTTGTGTGCCCAAAGGGGTTAAGTTTACTCCTTCTGCATGGGATTATGTGCAGGTAAGACATATTACTATTTTAGAACAAGATGTGCCCGAAGAACATGAATCTTCCCATAATGAAAATATAAAATTTGCTAAACCGTATAATAAAGAAGAGTGGGAAACCCCCAGTTCTTATAAAAATCATTATACAGGCGAAGTGATGGATGAAAAACCAGAAACGATGACTCATCTTTTTGAAAACGAGTTAGTCTACAAAGATGATCCTCGTATTGTGCTAAGAGGTAGGCTAGATACTCTGCAATCTCAAATTTTAGAATTCCAAAAAGAATGTGATAAAGACCGTAGAGATGACTTGGTGGATTCTTTGGGAGATTTATTAGACTATACCCGTAAGATACTGGGTTATGAAGTCCTTAACCAAGAAATTCCTGATATTAAAGTTTTAGGACTCAGTATGGATGAATTAAGAGATAAATCTCATCACCCAGAAAAATATTTTGGTTTGAAACAAATGGTTTTATTAAATCATCAAATGGACGAACACATTCTTAGACTCAATCGTTTGAGAGCAGAATCGAGAGAGATAGAGTTAGTGGCTGTATCGACCTTTAAAAAGGATAATTCTTTTGTGAGAAGTGATATTGTGAAAGCGTTAAATCGTTTAAGTTCAGCTTTTCATATTTTAATGTATCAAGAATTATCTAAACATAATTGATAGAGGCAAATAATGGATACAAATGTAAAAGAAATAGCAAAAAAGCTACAAGATCGATTGATAGAAAAGGGATTGCTCCCTATAGGTATTTCAGGAAGACATGTACATCTTACTAAAGAACAAGTGGCTATATTATTTGGTCATGACCTTACTATCGTCAAAGAATTGACACAACCAGGACAATTTTTATATAAAGAAAGAGTGAATATTCGTTATGGTGATAAAGTAATGAAAAATATCGCTATTCTAGGTCCTTGTCGTGACTATTGGCAGGTAGAATTATCAACAGCAGATGCCCGGAAATTGGGAGTAAATGCCCCTTTCCGTCTATCAGGAGATACAGAAGGCACACCAGGTATTACTGTGTTTACGGATAACGCTTCTATGGATTTTCCTAATGGTGTTATTATTGCAAAAAGACATGTGCATATGTCAGAAGCTGAAGCTAAAAAATTCAACCTTAAAAAAGGTGATCTTGTAGACGTTAAGGTATTGAGTGATAGATCTCTTGTCTTTGAAAATGTAGAACTACGCATACATAATGATTTTGTACTAGAAATGCATGTAGATGTAGACGAGGGTAATAGTGCTGGACTCAGTAATGATATGGCTTTTGGAGTACTTATCCTTAAAAAAGGAAGATAATAATGGGTTTATTTGATAATGTGGACAAATTAATCCAAGAAACAGAAGATAGTATAGAAAATGTAATACCTTTAAAAAAAGGCACTCCTGTAAAAGTGGGAGTAGATTTGGGAACAGCTTATACGGTTTTAGTGGTATGTGATGTAGAAGGAAAGCCTTTGTGTTGTCGTTTAAGACGTACCCAAATTGTAAGAGACGGCTTAGTGGTAGATTTTATCACAGCAAGACAAATTGTTGCCGAATTAAAAGAAGAAGCTGAAGAATTATTAGGAATAGAATTAACCCATGCTGCTATTGCTGTTCCTCCTGGGACTCATGGTAGTAACACCAAAACCCACCAATACGTGGTAGAGGGTGCTGGAATGGAAGTCGTCGCTATAGAAGATGAACCTACAGCTGCGAATCAAGTGTTAAAAATAGAGAATGGAGCTGTCGTTGACATAGGTGGGGGTACTACGGGTATTTCTATCTTTAAAGATGGAAAAGTTATTTATACGGCAGATGAAGCTACAGGGGGTACTCATTTTACCTACGTAGTAGCAGGGCACTTTAGGATACCTATTGACGAAGCGGAAGATATGAAAACAAATCCTGAGCATTATAAAAATATCTATTCCTTGGTAACCCCTGTAGTCCAAAAAGTAGCGAGTATAATTAATACCAATATCGTGAATTATGATATTGATAAAATTATCCTCTGTGGAGGCACTGCTTGCTTACAAAATATAGAAAAAATAATAGAGAATGAAACAAGCATAAAAACTTTAAAGCCTAAAAACCCTTTTTTGGTTACACCTTTAGGTATTGCGTTAGCTTGTCCCCCTAGATAAATTGGAGGTCTTATGACATTAACAGAATTTATTTGTGACACCTTGGTGGAAGTGCTTCAAGAAGATAAACCTATGGCACGCAAAATAAGTAGCTCTACACCCAAAACAAAAACAGTAACAAAAAAATCAAGTAAAAAACGATTGATTTCGGAACAGATGGTAATAGAGGCTTTTGAAAATGGATGTACTTTAGAAATAGGAGAGAACGATATTCTTTCCCCCCTTGCTAAAGATGCTCTTACTAAATACCAACTTTCAAAATAAAATCAAACGAGGGATAATATGCAAATAGGAAAAGTAATAGGCAACGTATGGGCTACTAAAAAAGAAGAAAGTTTGAATGGAATGAAACTATTGATTGTTGCTCCTATAGACGTTAGAGATAACTCTGAAGGACATCCTTTTATCGTGGGAGATCTTGTAGGAGCTGGTATCGGTGAGACTGTTATTTGGGTACAAGGTAGTATGGCAAGACATGCTTCTAAAGATATTAATGTCACAATAGATGCTGTTATTGTAGGTATTGTAGACGGAGTGGAGCTTGGATAAATTAACAGCATAGTCATAATAGATGCTATTATTGTAGATATTGTAGACAGAGTGGAGCTTGGATAAATTAGCAACATTGTCACAATAGATACAGTTATTGTAGGTATTGTAGACGGAGTGGAGCTTGGATAAATTTAAGGAAATGATTATGGAACTATTAGAAATTATTTCTCAATCTGGTATTGTTGGGGCAGGAGGTGCAGGTTTCCCTACCCATGTAAAATTAGGTGTCAAAACAGAATGGCTAGTGGTTAATGGGGCAGAATGTGAACCCTTAATTCACTGTGATAAATATCTTATGAGAACAAGAGCTAATGATATAGTAAAAACTTTACTTGAAATGGCTGAGATTATTGAGGCTAAGAACATTGTTATTGGGCTCAAAAAAGCTTATCTTATAGAGATAGAAGCGCTCAATAAGGCCATAGGATCCCACCCCATAAGTTTATGTCTTATGGATAGTTTTTACCCAGCAGGAGATGAACAAGTTCTTATTTATGAAGCTACTGGAGATAGAGTGCCTATAGGAAAACTTCCAAAAGATATAGGAGTTACTGTTTCCAATGTGAGCACTATTTGTGATATAGCTGATGCTATCAAAGGTAACAATCTTACGACAAGAGTATTATCTATTGTCGGTGAAGTAGAGACACCCCTTATTTTAGAAGTGCCAATAGGAATTTCTGTTCTTGAGTGCATAAAAGAGGCTAAAGCGACTCTAAGTCGTTTCTCTGTTATTCTCGGTGGACCTATGATGGGGAAAATTTATTCCTTTGAACAGTTATCAAAGCTACCTGTTACTAAAACAGTTAATTCTATTATTGTATTGCCAGAAGGTCATTATTTAGAACATAGACAAAATATAAAACTAGAACATATGATAAACCAAACGAACTCTGCATGTATTCAATGTAGAGAATGTACAGAATTATGCCCTCGCTTTTTAATTGGACACCCTTTACATCCTCACAGAGTAATGAGGAATATTGCTATGGGTACTATAGAAACGGATCCTGTATTTGAAGAATCCCTACTATGTTGTGAGTGTGGTGTTTGTGATTATGTTTGCCCTATGCACTTGTCCCCTCGTAGAGTAAATCAAATGGTTAAACGTGCTCTTGCTGGGAAAAAATCTGTAAAAGGTGAACTGAGAGGAGTGGTGAGAAATAGACCCTTTAGAAAGCTTTCTACAACACGTCTTTCTTATATGATAGACGTCCATAAATATAAACATCAAGAACCCCAAGAATTTAGATGTATAGAAAGCAAAAAAGTGATTATTCCTTTGAAACAGCATATAGGGAAAGAATCATCTGCAATAGTTTCTCTAAATGATTTGGTAAAATTAGGGGATTTGATTGCTCAAGTAGATCCCCAAGCTTTAGGGGCAAATATCCATGCATCTATTTCTGGGAAGGTTATTCATATTGATCAGCACGCTATTACAATAGAGAAAGTATAAGAGGGGTTACTATGAAAGCTATAGCAATGATCGAATTTAGAAGTATCGCTAGAGGAATTGAAACAGCAGACTCTATGGTAAAAACAGCCAATGTACATTTATTAAGATCTACAACTATTTGCCCTGGAAAATATTTGATTATTATTGGGGGAGATACAGCCTCTGTTAACGAAGCTGTCCAAGTGGGTGCTACAGTAGGAGCTCCTTATGTGGTAGGGACTCTTATGATACCAAATATTGACCCACAGGTATTAGCAGGTCTAGAAGGGTATACAGAACCAAAATTAGGCAGAGCCGTGGGTGTTTTAGAATATTACGCCGTGGTAGATGCAATAGCTGGGGCAGATATTGCCGTAAAAGCAGCTAATGTTTCTATTATAGAGATTCGTTTAGGGTTTGCCATTGGAGGGAAGGGTTTTGTGGTATTAACAGGAGAAATTTCTGAAATTAATGTCGCTATTAACGTGGCCACTAAAGCATCTGCAGATACAGGTATGTTACTTGAATCTTGTATTATTTCTGCAATTGATCCTGAAGTTTATGCAAAATTATTTTAAATTGAAAAATACTTATTAGGAGACTACAATGTCAGCACTAGGAATGATAGAAACTAAAGGGTATGTAGGTGCTGTAGAAGCACTGGATACGATGCTTAAAGCGGCGAATGTTACCTTCATTGGTAAACAAGTATCTGGAGGTGCCCTTATTACTGTATTGGTAGAGGGAGATGTGGGAGCTGTAAAAGCTGCTGTAGATGCAGGAGCTGCTGCTGTTCAACGTGTGGGAGAGCTCGTAGCTTGCCATGTAATACCTAGACCTCATGACGAATTAATCCAATTATTCCCAAAAAAATAAAGGATGATATCTATGACAGAATTTTCTAATCGCACAAGAATTATTGCAGGACAAAATGCTTTAGATTCTGTTGATTTTTCAGAACTATCGAGGGTAGCCATTTTCACCGATAAGGTGATGATGAAGCTAGGTATCTGTGATTCTTTATGCGAAAAACTCACCCAAAAAGGTGTGGAATACGTTATTTTTGATGATATAGAGCCTGATCCTTCCCTCAATACCGTTCGTAAAGGGGTAACTACTCTTATTGATGTAGAGTTAGATGCCATGATCGCAGTGGGTGGGGGGTCTGTTATTGATGCAGCGAAAGCGATCTCTTATTTTAGTTTGAAAACTCTAAAAAAAATGGGAAATCCTCGTTCTAAACCTCTTTGTATTGCCATACCTACGACTAGTGGGACTGGTTCTGAAGTAACAGCGTATACCGTGATTACGGACACGGAAAATAAACTTAAAATTCCTCTTAAAAGTGACTCTATGATTCCAGATATTGCGATTTTAGACCCTTACTATACAATGTCCGTTCCTCCTCATGTGACGGCAGATACTGGGATAGATGTACTGACTCATGTCTTAGAATCTTATGTATGTACCTTATCTAGTCCTTTCACAAAACCCTATGCTGAAGAAGCTACTATTCAAGTTTTTCATCATCTTATAACATGTTATAAAGATGGAAACAATCTTGAAGCTCGTCTTGCAATGTTAGAAGCTTCCTGTATAGCAGGAATAGCATTTAATAATTCTGGTTTGGGTTTAAATCACGCCATGGCTCATGCTCTAGGCGGGCAATTTAAGATCCCTCACGGACGTTCGAATGCGGTTCTCTTACCTCATGTTCTCCGTTTTAATAATAAAGGTCCAGTTACTGCTCAATATGCTCATCTAGCAAGGTTATTAGAATTTACCAATTATAAAAGTGATAAAAAAGCAGCACAAGCCTTAATTACAGGGGTGGAAATGCTTTGTAGAGAGCTAAATATTCCTGCTACAATTGCTGACCTTAATATTGATAAAAAAGAGTTTCTAAAAGCTATTCCTATTATGGCACAGCATGCTATTCAAGATACTTGTCTTACTACCAATCCTATCCCAGCTAGTGTTAAAGAAATCGAAGAGATTTACGCTTGTTTACTGTAATGAGAAAATAAATTTATGAAATAAAGCAGCTATTATAAAAGGTAGCTGCTTTTTTGATAGGGGATTGTTGTAGGATGCTTGGCAAATAGCTGTGAAAATCCTATGCTTATATCTATGTATGTGCATTAATTTTTTTGAAATGATCTACAAATTTTTTACTATAAATTCTATAAAAAAAGCCTTCTCTGAAAAGAGAAGGCTTTTTAATTTTTTTTACTGTTTCATGGAGTCCATGATACCTTCAGCAATAGCTTCAAGATCTAAGAGTTTAGCATCGTTTAAGGCAGAAATAATTGTCATATCTTCATTGAGGATATCCATTTGTTTCATGCCGTTGAGGAACTCTTTGATCTGTCCACCAGCAGTAGGTGCCCAAGACCCGTTTTCGATAACGGCAACGGTTCTTTTTTGGACATTAAGGCACTTCATGTCTTCTAAATAAGCGTGCATTTTAGGGTAAATTTGAAGATTGTAGGTAACAGATGCTAGAACAAGGTGACTGTATTTGAAAGTATCAGCAATAAGCCAAGATACATCAGAACGAGAAACGTCATGCATAACGACATTGGTCATTCCTTTTTGTACTAGTTTACCGGCAAGGATAGAAGCCACTTGCTCTGTATTTCCATACATGGAAGCGTAAGCGATAAGTACTCCATTTTGTTCTGGGGTATAGGTACTCCATTTGATATATTTATCAAGAATATATCCGAAATCTTTACGCCACACAAGACCATGTAAAGGACAAATCATTTTTAAGCTAGGAAGCAGGGGTTTAGCTTTTTCGATAAGTGCTTGAACGTGTGCTCCGTACTTACCTACGATATTAGTATAATATCTACGTGCTTCATCTATCCAATCTCTATCGAAGTCGACTTCATCAGCAAATAGACGTCCGTCTAAAGCGTTAAAAGATCCGAAAGCATCGGCAGAGAATAAAATACCAGCAGTGACATCAAATGTTACCATTGTTTCAGGCCAGTGAACCATAGGAGCTTCTACGAAAGTAAAAGTATGTTTGCCAAAATTCATGGTATCGCCTTCTTTTACAATAATATCTTTTCCTTCTAATCCACGGTATCCAAGCTGATTCATAATAAGAAAAGCTTTTTCTGTACTAATGATTCTGATATTTGGGTAATTGAGTACAATGTCTTCTAATCCAGCACAATGGTCAGGTTCCATGTGGTTAACGATAATATAATCTAAAGGTCTATCACCGAGGACGCCTCTTATATTTTCTATCCATTGACGAACTACTGCCCAGTCCACAGTGTCAATAACGACTGTTTTTTCGTCTACTAATAAGTATGAGTTATAAGAGACGCCCTTTTCACTTAAGGGATGTATATTTTCAAAAAGATCTATTCTGTGGTCGTCAGCTCCGATATAATATAAATCTTCTGTAACTAATCTACAAGTATTCATAGATAAACTCCTCTAAAATTTAAAAGATACTAGTAAGTATACTCTCGTATACTACTTAGAATCAACGGTAAAATATCCAGTTTTAGGATCGCCACAATAAGGACACAGCCAATCTTCTGGAAGAGCCTCAAAACGGGTACCTGGTGCTATATCTGCAGTAGGATCTCCGATAGAAGAGTAATACTCGTGACCACAACCATTACAGGTATGGAAAACATCTAATGGAGGTTTACGTACAAATGGGCGTTTCATTTTAACCATAGGAGGAGCTGGCTTTTTCTCTTTTCCAGTACTGAGGGCAATGGAAAGTAGAGGCAGAATTTCTTCTAAAGTACCTACAATACCATAGTCAGAATTTTTCATGATGTGAGCATTGGCACTACTATTAATAGCTACAATGGTAGTAGCATCTTTAATGCCTCTAAGGTGCTGGCTAGCTCCAGATATACCACAAGCAATATAGAGATTACCTTTGAATGTTTGTCCAGAAAGACCAACATATCTATCGAGAGGTAAGTATCTGAGGGTTTCAGCTACAGGTCTAGAACAACCTAAGGCTGCCCCAGCTTCTTTGGCGAGGTTTTCGGCAAGCATAATATTTTCTTTTTTACCAATACCTTTACCAATACTTACTACACGTTCTGCAAGGTGTATAGGGGTGTCCATAGCAATTCCTACAGAGAAATTATAACCATCTGCTTTTAGCGCATTAGCTAAAGCATCAACTTTTTCCTGGGGGGTGCCATCTTTAAAGATCATATTTTTTCTAACGCCTGTTGCTCCACCAGCTTTTTTCTTAACAGGTCCAGCAGCTGTATCACCAGCTATTTTTCCTATAAGAGAAGCAGCGATGACAACACGTTGGATTTCGTTAGTACCTTCGTAAATGGTACAGATTTTAGCATCACGGTAATGACGTTCTACTGCCATACCTTTAAGGAATCCACTACCTCCGAATATTTGGAGGGCGTCGTTGACAATTTCAAGACAAACATCTGATGCATATAATTTAGCCATAGCAGCTTCTTTACTGTAAGGTTCGTGATTTTCTTTTAGTTCCGCTGCACTGTATATTAATAAACGTGCACAACGGAGTTTGACAGCCATATCGGCTAATTTGAAAGCAATAGCTTGTTGAGCAGCAATAGGTTTTCCAAATTGTTCTCTTTCTTTTGAATAAGCAAGAGCTTCTTCAAAAGCCCCTTGAGCAATACCGAGAGCTTGAGCAGCAATACCAATACGCCCACCATCTAAAGTAGACATAGCAATTTTGAACCCTTGTCCTTCTTTACCTAAGAGGTTTTCTTTGGGGACTTTTACGTTATTAAAAATTAACTCAGCCGTAGAGGAGGAGCGAATACCTAATTTATCGTATTTATCGCCGAAAGTAAAACCTTCCCAGCCTTTTTCAACAATTAAGGCGCTAATGCCTCTTAATCCCATATCAGGAGAGGTTAAAGCAAATACTACATAGGTATCAGCTTTAGGAGCATTGGTAATGAAAATTTTACTTCCATTTAGAATATAATGGTCTCCTTGTAGAATAGCTGTAGTTTCGGTGCCACCAGCATCACTACCTGCGTTTTCTTCTGTAAGACCAAATGCTCCTATTTTTTCGCCTTTGGCTAAAGGAACAAGATATTTCTTTTTTTGTTCCTCTGTTCCAAAAGCAGCGATAGGGTAGGACCCTAATGATGTATGGGCGGATAGGATAACTCCCGTTCCCCCGTCTATACGAGATAATTCTTCGACGGCAATAGCATAACAAATAGCTCCGTCTTCAGTTCCACCAAATTCTTTAGGAAAGGGTAATCCCATAAATCCTAATTCACCCATTTTTTTCACGCCTGCATCAGGGAAACTATTCTCTTGATCAAGTGCAAAAGCAATAGGCTTTATATCTTCTTCTGCAAATGCCCGTACTCTGGCTCTTAACGCCTCTTGTGCCTCTGTAGTTTTAAAAGACATAATACAACCTCCTTCCTAGCTTATAAAAACAAACCTTATAAAAGGTGTTTATATACTTACTAGTTTGATTTAAATATTATTTAATTTTTCAAGAATGCAGATCACAACGAAAAGTTTTAAAGAAGTATAGATATGAGAAGTCTTATACTATATACTACACAAATATCAATCATTGATTAAATTTAATACATCCTACTTTTCAGTATAGCACGAATTTTAGTCTCATTCAATACTTATTTTCAAGTATGTTTATATGTACATATATTTTCAAAGATTTAAAATTAAAATATTTTTATTATGATAGTAAAATACATCACAACGAACAATTTGGGTAATGCGTAGGTTAGTATTTAGACTTTCACATCCTCACAATAAATTTTTTGAAACATACTATTAAAATTTCAATCATTGAAGGGACGTAATACATTCTATTTTTAGTATAACATGGACTTCAGGGTCGGTCAATACTTATTTTCTTACTAATATATTTATACGTAATATGTTAGTAAGAATGGAAATATACTATATAAAGATTCAAAATCAGAGGAGTTTTTTTATTGTTTAATATTAATTATTATCGAATTTAGCCGTTAAAACACAAAGCCCAAAATGAACTGTTAAACTATTACTCATACTATAGGGTTTTTTGAGGGTAATAGTGTTAAATTCGATTTAAAATTGGGAGAAGGTCATGATGCCCTTCTATATCAGCATAACTTAGGGCATCATGACCTTCTTTATCTAAGATATTACAATCATATCCTTCTTGTAGCAAAAGATCAACCATTTCACGGGCTCCTGCGAACGTGGCATAACAAAGAGCCGTTCTACCCCCATCGTCTTTACAATTAACATCGAACCCCGTATTGAGCATTTTTTTGATTGTGTCGAAATCTCCTTCTTCACAAGCTTGAAACCATTCCCTTGTATCCATGATGTTCTCCTTTTAGTTATATACCAAAGATAACGATAAATAAAAAAGAAGTAAAGAATAAATAAAAAAACTCTAATATAACTTGTATTAGAGTTTTTTTATTTCTATGACCACTGGTATAAAAATACCCCCAGTACCAAATTAAGGTAATGGGGGTATTTAAAATATAATTTTTTATTTAACCTATATCATCAATATTAGTGACAAAATCGGCATTAGAGAGGATAAATTCTTTTTTCTCCACAGGGTTTCCGTTTTCACTCATTAGAAGTTCTATTTTAGAGCGAGTGAGGACTTCGTCTTGAATTTCTACTTGACGCAGTTTACGAGTAGATGGGTCCATAGTGGTATCCCAAAGCTGATCGGCGTTCATTTCTCCTAAACCTTTATAACGTTGAAGGTCATATCTCTTAGCAGAAAAGCGTTCACTCTTAACGTACTCTTCTTTTTCTCCATCAGAATAAGCATACACACTATCTTTCCCAGCACTTATTTTATAAAGAGGGGGTTGGGCGATATATAAATAGCCTTCTTGGATAAGCTCGGGCATAAAACGGTAGAAGAAAGTGAGCAAGAGTATTTGGATGTGGGAGCCGTCTACGTCAGCATCTGTCATAATAATAACTTTATGGTAACGTAATTTATCTAAATAATTTTCAGTTTGTCTTAAAAGGGGATTTATTCCCAAAGAAGCAAAAATCATTCTGATAATTTCACTTTTTAAGGCATCTTGTTTTTTAGCAACGTTTAATATTTTACCTCTTACGGGGAGGATGGCTTGTATTTCTCGGTTTCTTCCTTGTTTAGCAGAACCACCAGCTGAGTCTCCTTCTACAATGAAGATTTCTTTTTTAGCAGGGTCTTTACTAGTACAATCGGCCAATTTACCCGCTAACATCGTCAAAGCTTCTTTACGTTTTAGCTTTCCTGAACGAGAATTTTCGAGGGTACGTTGTGCAGACTCAATAGCTTCCATCTCACGCATTGCTTTTTCTAGGATAAGAGTAGTAATTTCTTTTTCTTTTTCTAAGAAATTAGCCAAAGCGTTTTCAGCTAAAGTACGTATAATGGTATTAGTTTTTGCAGGTTCTGTGAGTTTATCTTTTGTTTGTCCTTTAAATTCTGCATTAGGTATACGGGTATTGATAATACATGTTAACCCAATAGATAAACTTCTCTTAGAGATAAGAGTCCCTTTTTTATCTAATTTCATACGGTCAGCATATTGTTTCATTAGTTTTTCATAAGCAGCCCAAAATCCATCTACATGGAGACCATGGCTTTTGGTATGAATGGTATTTACATAACTTAATATTAAAGGCTCGTCATTAGAGGAACGATATTGAAAAGAAATATCCATAGTAATCCCTTGGTGGTCTCCCGTAATCCGTATGGGGTTTTCGAAGAGAACAGGGATATTTTTATTAAGGTCATTTTTAAGAAATTCCAAAGCACCTTGTTCATAATAGAATTCAATTTTATTACTATGAGCTTGGTCTTCTGATTCGGAGCGTTGGAGAAGATTTTCGAAGGTTACTCTTAGTCCAGGATTAAGGAAGGCACTTTGTTTGAGGCGAGAGATTAAAATATCAGAAGTATAATGGTTAATATCATGAAATATATCTGGATCCAATCTAAAACGTACTGTTGTCCCGACTTTAGTGGTGGTACCCACTACATGAAGGTCTACAGTTTTCACACCTCTTTCGTAACGGATACGATGAATTTTTTTACCTTTATGAACATCTACTTCCATAAACTCGGATAGAGCATTTACAACAGAAAGACCCACACCGTGTAATCCACCAGACACTTGATAGGAATCTCTATCAAATTTACCACCAGCATGAAGTTTGGTCATTACGAGTTCTATGGCTGGCATTTGCTCACCTTCATGCATATCAATAGGTATACCACGTCCGTCATCACTTACTTCTAAGATACTGTTAGGGTGCAAGGTAACCAATATATTATTGGCGTATTCTGCCAAGTGCTCATCCACAGAGTTATCGATAATTTCGAAAGCACAGTGGTGATACCCCTCTACGCTACGATCTCCTATATACATATCAGGACGCATTCTAATATTTTCTGGAAAGTCTAAAGCAACAATAGATGCTGCCGAGTAATTTTTACTCATGGTTAAATCCTCTTATTATATTCTATTTAAATATTTTTATTTTCTTTAGGTAAACCCTCTCTGATAGAGCCATTGGGTTCTACAGTATAAGGGGTTTCTGCTAGTTCTAGGAGAGCTAGGTCATGTAAGGAATCTGAGTACATTTTTTTCACACAATACTCTTGATCGAGATAATGGTCTTTCATATATAGATGTAAACGAGAGATTTTTTCTTCTTTTTTACAGTTTTTTCCAATGATTTTACTAGTGAGACGACGATCTTCAGTAGCATTAGTAGTGCCTATGAGAAAGTCTGCAGGCACAATATTCATAATAGGATACAACAAAATCTCAAAAGATGCAGAGACAATCCCTACTATATATTCGTTTTTTTTATCTTCTTGAATTTGCTCTATAACTAAAGGGAAGAGCTTATCTTTATTTTCATCCCAAAATTTTTCTATCAAAACATCCCACTCTTCTTTAGAAAATAAAGAAATAGGGGAAAATACGATCTCTTTAAGCTTTAAGGTAGGGATTAGTTTTAATAAGTATAAAACCCCACCCCACATGATATAAGGTAGATAAATCCAAGTTTTAGGATAATGAAAAAAGAGATGAATGAGCGCTTCAATACCCGTATCTTTACGGAAGATTGTTTTATCAAAGTCATAAAGAGACAATCGAATCATGTGTTATTTTCCTTGCTTATAAGATTACATCGTTATTTTAGTATTATACAAAAATATTTGATTTTTTGCAACTTTATAGGATTCTTGATTTTTATATAAAGTTTGATACTTTTCTTTTTATATGTTATAATTGTTTATATGTTTAAAACTCAATGGAGGGTTTATGTTGAAATTCATAAAAATAAGTTTATTTGTAGGTCTTGTTGTTAGTTTCGCTTCCTGTGCTGCAAACAAACCTTTAGTAAGTTACACAGTAGATGGTAAAATAGAAAATGTCAGTGTGGGAGAAGTAGTAAAAGATTTTTCTTTGTTATTTGATCAAATACCACCTCAAGATATGGAAAATGCTATTAGCAATCCCGAATTTATAGAACGTATTATTATAGGAAGAATAATAGAATCTAAAGTTGTTCCTTATGAAGCTGAAGAGCTTTCTAACTATAAAGAAGACCCCGCTTATCTAACGACTGTAAAGCAGTATGAAGAGTTTTTACCCTTTCAAGTAGCTTTTGATAAAGGAAACGAAAAAATCCAAGACGAGCTTCAAAAACAGAAAGTATCAGTAGTAGAATTATCTCGTATTATGTTTACCAATAAATCTAATGATCCAAATACAGAAGATATTACCGTAGCCGAACAGGTGTTAGCAGATCTTCAAGAGTCTGAAGATTTATTTACCGATTTTTCTTTATCTGCAGAAAAATATTCTGAAGAGCCTTTAGGAATGCAGACGGGGGGTTATATAGGACATGTTGTTCCTTCTCAATACCCTTCTATAGATGAACTGTTATTTGATGAGAAAATAGAAGGTCTTTATCCATCAGTTGTAGTAGACGAACAAGGATCTTATATCCTGTATGTTCATACCAAATCTCGTCAAATAAGTACTGAAGAGTTAGAAAACCTTGGTTTAGCTTCTGCGACAGCCGATCTAGGGATGGAATATATAAAAGACTCTATTAGCTATCTTTATACGATAGAAAATGACGGGATTTTATTGAATAAAAAGCCTATTGATCTTGAAAAATTTAAAGACACCACAAAGATTATTAAACTATGGGGAAAATCTTACTCAGTTAAAGATATTCTCCCAGCTATTGACTTTATTTCTGGAGGAGCTTTGGGGGAAATTGATACAGAAAGTTTGCTGAAAGCTCTTTATGTTACAGATGAACAACCTAGTTTAATTGCTGTCCAATTAGCTGTTATCTATAAATCTTACAATTCTTCTCTCCTTAATTCTAAAGAATATAAAGAAATATTAGTAGAACAAATGGAGTCCATAAAATTAGAAACCATATATAATATTGTTTCTACTGAATATTTTAGTAATATGACTACTAATGTAACTCCAGAAGAGCTAGCTACGTACTACAGTGATACTAATAATAGAATTGCTACTACCGTAGATAAAAATAATAATCCTGTGTATTTGTCTTTAGCAGAATCTAAAGATTTTCTCACAGAAGCTATTATTAGAGCTAGGTCTATGTCAATACAAGATAACTTCAGACAAAAACTTGTAGAGAAATACAATATAGAGTGGAAAGGCGAAAATATGGAATTATTTTTAACACGCCTCCAAAAAGCCTATGAAAAATACACCTTGAAGAACGAAGGTTAAGAGGAAACATACTTGACACAAGAACTTGTTATAAAATTTTTACAAAGAAAAAGAGAAGTGGATTTCACGTCTTTATACAGAGAATTTGATGCTAAATCAGTAAACTCTCGGAAAGCCTTAAAGTATATTATCGAAAAATTGCAAGCCGAAGAACGGATTTTCATGAATCCTCGTACTTTGAAGATTTACTATGGGAAGAAGAAAGACAACCCCGATAAGAGAGCAAGTAGGCCTCCTCGTTTCTCCAAAGACGACACTCCTAGAGTGCAGTATGAAGGAGCAGAGAAAGACCTTATACTCATTAAAGAAAAACATCAATTGCCTAATGATTTTCCAGTCGCTATAGAGCAGGAATTAAAAAATAATGTTTGGGAAAATTTTCCCTCTTTAGAACGACATAGAGAAGATTTACGATCTCTTTTTGTCATTACTATTGACGGAGCAGATTCTAAGGATTTGGATGATGCTGTTAGTATTTCTAAATCTCTCTTTGGTACTTGGGAGTTAGGGGTGCATATTGCAGATGTATCTTACTACGTCCCTCAACACACTGTCTTAGACACAGAGGCTTATGCTAGAGCCAATAGTTATTACTTCATTAATAAAGTTACTCCTATGCTTCCACAAACGCTTTCTAATGATCTTTGTAGTTTGAATCCTAACGAAGAAAAAAAAGCGATGTCTATTTTTATTAAGTTTGATAACAAAGGACAAGTTAAAGGCTATAGAATTACCCCTTCCTTGATTAAAACTTCTCAGCGTATGACTTACGATAGAGTGGAAGAAATCATCAAAACAGGTGAGGAAAAAGACTCAACACTTCTTAAAAACGTTAAATTAATGGACAATCTCTTTCGTATTCTCCACAATAAGCGTATCGTAAATGGTAGTGTGGATTTTAGTTTTAAAGAGAAGAAAATAGTTTTAGATGACAATGATGAACCTACTAAAATTTACCAAAAAGAAAGACAAGACTCAGAACGTCTCATCGAAGAATTTATGTTGGCAGCGAACCAAGCGGCGGGAGATTTTCTCTCGAAAAAAGGCTTAGGTTTATATAGAGTGCACGATATTCCCCCTTCAGAGAAATATCTAAAACTTAAAAATTTCGCAGCAAAAAGAGGCTATGTTCTTCCTGAAGTACCCACCCCTAAAGATATGCAAAAATTTATTGATTCTCTTGAAGGATCCCCTCTTAAAATGAGTGGAGAAATCTTAACTCTTCGTTCTATGGCACAAGCTGTCTACCAACAAGAAAATATTGGGCATTTTGGTTTGGGATTTGATTTATATGCTCACTTCACATCACCTATACGTCGATATGCTGATTTAGTGGTACATAGATTAATAAAATATTATCTCTTTAAAGATGAGTTTAATAAAGCTCCTTACACGACGACAGAGCTAGATAAAATTGGAACTCATATTTCTGCCCAAGAGCGTATTGCTATGGAAGCAGAAAGAGATCTCTATAAAATAAAGTCAGTTCGTTATATAAAACCCATGGAAGGCGAAATTGTCAAAGGAATGATCAGCTCTGTGGCTCATTTTGGGATTTTTATAGAAATGGAAAATTCAGGTGTCGAAGCGATGATTCGTTATACTGATATGAAAGATTATATTACTTTTGATGAAGATGAGCTTATGGCCTACAATAGGAAAAAAACTAAAATCTATAAACTTGGAATGCCTATTACGGTACGTATCGCTAAGGTTAATATAGAACGTGGCTTTATTGATGCCGAAGAAATAACCGAATAGAGGGATTTATGTTAATTCACCCAGGAATACCTGTAGAAATTTTTAGTATAGGACCTTTGAGTATAAGATGGTATAGTATCATGTATATCATCGGATTTTTGTTCTTTTTTTGGTGGACTAAAAGAGAGATTCTACAAGATAGACTTATTTTTGCTAAATCTAAGAAACATAGTGATTCTATAGAATTTCTTAGTGATGAACTTTTTTATATAATGTTAGGGGTAATTGTGGGAGGACGTTTAGGCTATGTCTTACTCTATAATCCACAATACTATTTCTTAGAAGATCCTTTAGCTATTTTAAGACCATGGGAAGGCGGTATGAGCTTTCATGGTGCTTTTATAGGGTCTTATATTTTTGGTATCCTAGGTCTTCATGTCTCTAGAGATAAAAGACGCCCTTTTACAACTCTTGATATGTCTGATATTGCTTTAGTGTCCGTTCCTTTCGGTTTAGCTATGGGTCGTTTTGGTAATTTCATTAATGGAGAGCTATACGGGAGACCTACGGCTCAGCCATGGGGTATGCTTTTTCCTCGTAGACCTGATTTGGGGCATACAGGGGCTAAATTACTCCCTATTGAACAAGTACAATCTATTATAGATAAAGCTCAGATAACTCTAGAAACTAATGTCACCCAATTTATCTTAGGGAATCAGACTTTTGTCCAAATTCCTCGTCATCCATCTCAATTATATCACATGTTTTTAGAAGGCTTCCTTGTTTTAGGGATACAGATATTTTGTTACTATAAACTCCCTCTTGCTAAAAAACGAGGATTTCTCACTTCTATGTTCTTGATTTCTTATGGAGCTATGCGTACTTTCACAGAATTTTTTAGAGAGCCTGATGCTCATATAGGATTTTTATTTGGTGGATGGCTCACGGCTGGAATGTTATATTCCATTCCTATGGCTATAACAGGATGTGTTCTATTAATTTACATCCTCAAGAAAAATGAAGATAATCTCATTAGGGTTTAATAAATGTCATCCCGTATTAAGGTATTAGACTCTGCAACAGCCATGAAAATTGCTGCTGGGGAAGTGATAGAAAAACCTGCTTCTGCTGTAAGAGAATTAATAGATAATGCTCTTGATGCAGGAGCTACTTGGATTTCTATAGATACCGAACAAGGTGGTAAAGAGTTTCTGGCAGTACATGATAATGGTATGGGTATGTCTGAAGAAGATATCCAAAAATGCTATCTCAATCATGCTACTTCTAAAATTGAAGATTTTAATGATCTCATGAATCTCAAAACCTTTGGTTTTAGAGGAGAGGCTCTTGCTAGTTTAGCAGAGATTTCTCGAGTAGAAATCAGCTCTCGTAATGACAGTCAAGATCATGGCTCTAGTCTCATAGTAGAATTTGGTCAAAAAGAGTCTCTTGCCCCTAAAGGTATGAATCAAGGGACTTCTATAATTATCAATAAATTTTTTCAAAATGTTCCTGCTCGTCTTAAATTTCTAAACTCTGATGTTTCTGAATACAGGGCTATTATTCAAGAAATGCTTAAAAAAGCTCTTGCTAAGCCTGAGATAGCTTTTGAATTAAGCCATAACAAAGAAAAAAAATATCAACTAAGTAGCAGTATGGAGCTATTTGATAGAATTGTAGATATTTTTCCAGAATTAAGAGATGTCTTAAAGCCTTTTATTTATGAAGAAGATGGCATAAGGGTCTATGGTTTTTTATCTATACCCTCTTGGTATAAACCCACAAGAAATTATCAATATTTATTTGTTAATGGACGAGCCATAGAGTGGGTGCCTTTTAAATCTCAAATTAGTGTAGCCTATAACAATCTTCTTCCTCCTTCTAAATTTCCAGCGGTGTTTTGTTATATAGATATTGATACGGATAAAATAGATTTTAATGTACACCCACAAAAAAAAGAAATACGATTTGATAATGAAAAAAAGATAGCTGATGTCGTAAGACGAGGGGTAAGACGAGGAGTTGAGGCTTCTTCCAAAGTCCTAGAAATAGGAGAAAAAGAAACTTTTATAAAAGAAAGATCTTATTCTTTCCCTTCTCCTTCTAAATCATCATCTTCTTTTACTATGCCTAGCACTGGTTTTACACCTCGTTTTAGAAATAGTATGATTACTTCAAATCCCGCTCAAGAACAATTACAAACACTCTTTCAACGAGAAGAAATTTCTTTACCCGAAATGCTTTCTAAAGCTAGCTATATAGGGATGATTTTTCATACCTATCTTATTTTTGAACAGGGGGATTCTACGTATTTCGTGGATTTTCATGCTATGCACGAAAGAATTCGATATGAACAGATAATTGCTAAACACCAAACTCAAATCCCTAGTCAAGGGATTATTCCTATTGTTTTTGAGCTGGCTAGGCATGAGGCTGATATTTTTGAAGAGATAGATGACTCTCTTCAAGCTCTAGGTTTTATGGTACACAAAATGAGCCCTACGAGCTTTTCTATAGATGCTATTCCCAGCGTTTTGAAAGCGGGGGAAGCTGAGTTAGTGTTGAGAGAGTTATTTGTCAGTGATCTTAGTATACAAGATTCTTATATTTGGGATAGTCTTTGTAAGATTATTGCCTGTAAAGGGTCATCTCATTCTGGAGATCATTTAGATTCTAGTGAGGTGGATTCTCTCCTTAAAGAATGGAAACAATGTAAAAACCCTCAATCTTGCCCTCATGGACGACCTATCGTAGTCCCTATGAGTAGAGGATTTTTTGATAAACAATTTAAAAGAACAGGATTTTAAGAAATAAAAGGAAAAATGATGAAAAAAATAATGATATTATTAGTACTAATGGGAGCTTGTGCTCCTAAAGAAACTCCTATAATCGTGGAAGAACGTGTGATTCCTACATTACTAGATAGACCCAAAATGGAGCAATTAATTAGAATTCTCCCTCTTGTTCTTCGTTATTCTACAGAATTTAGTGAAAGTCCAGAAGGAAAAAGTGCTCCCGATGCAGAATATAATGTGAGATTGTATCAATATCTCTATTCTCAAGAAGTTATTGCTGAAAGTCTAAAGAACGCTGGTTTTGATGATGCTATAATGTATCAAAAATTTTATGATACGATGATAGAAATGTATCTTTTTATTCTTGAGCAACCAGAAGTTGTAGATACGGCGGCCCTAAGTATTCCTAGTCATCAAAGAGAAGTGGATACCTTGCTCCTGAAAAAGGCTAAAGAATCCAATAACGATAGATTAAATGCTACTCTTCATAAACTGCAATATGAATTAACAGTTTACAAAAATCTTGTGTTGGTTAATACCTTCTTAGGACAATTAAACGCTCTTAGTAATACAGGTGACTAATTTTTATCGCTTAGAAAGCTTGAAAGAATTTTTTATTGCTTTTTTATGTGCTATTCTATTTTCTTTTTGGATGCCTAGAGATAGTGTATTGTTGGTGCAAGGATTTTTCATCAAGGTACTTTCTAATATCCCTATAAATATGCTTTCTATTCTTATGGCTAATATATTAAGTATGATTATAATATTACTCTTAGGGATATGGAAAAAAGAGTGGGTATCTTTTTTTATGAGTCTTAATGGTTTTGCCTTAGGGATTATCAGCTTTCTTTATATAGGACAATGGGCAATTTTATTTACATTATTGTTTCCCCATGCTTTTTTGGAGACGGGAATGATTGTTTTTTATGGAGCAGAAGTTAAGCACCTTTCTTTCGCTTATCAACAAAAAGATCAAGAACAAATCAAAAAATCTTTAATTTTTATTATTGGGGTATGTGTGCCCCTCTTACTTATATCAGCTCTATTAGAAAGCAAATAAAAAAAGCCCCAATAATTTAGGGGCTTTTTTTATTTGCTCACTACCGGAACGTCTTTCAATATAATTATCGACGAGCACCCTATCAAAACTGAAATAATTTTTAGCTCTCTACCACTTTCAGAAAATGTTATTCCTTATTTCTTGTTTTATAAAAAAAACAGACATCTTACTTAAAAGGTGTCTGTTAGCTTAATTTTTATCTTTGGGGTAGACTCAGATAGAAGGTATTAGCTTAGAATCTTATTTAATTGTTCTAGGGTATCCTCAAAAGAAGAATATTCTTCTACCTCTTGCTTTAAAAAAGCATTAATAGCAGGCATTTTTTTCAGTGCCTCTTCTATCATGGGATTAGAGCCTCTTACATAAGCGCCAATATTAATCAAATCTTCTGATTCTCTATAAGTAGTGACTATTTCTTTTAGTTTTCCTGCTAATTCTACGTGTTTTTTAGTGGAAACATCTTTCATAACACGAGAGATACTTCCAGATATGTCTATGGCTGGAAAATGGTTTTTGTCGGCTAATGCTCTCGTGAGGATAATATGTCCGTCTAGAATACCTCTAACAGTATCAGAAATGGGTTCATTGTTGTCATCCCCTTCGACTAAGACGGTATAGAATGCTGTAATAGATCCAATTTCACCTGTACCAGTACGTTCTAGGAGTTTTTGGAGAGTAGAAAATACACTAGGAGTATAACCACGCATAGCTGGTGGTTCTCCTATGGAAAGTCCGATTTCTCTTTGAGCCATAGCAAAACGAGTAACAGAGTCCATCATAAACATGACATTTTTGCCTTGGTCTCTAAAATATTCGGCAATGGCTGTGGCTACATAAGCTCCACGTATACGAAGCAAGGGGGGCTCATCACCAGTAACAGTAATAACTACTGATTTTTTGAGTCCTTCTTCTCCAAGCTCATTTTCTAAAAATTCTCTAACTTCACGTCCCCGTTCTCCAATAAGAGCAATAACATTAACATCTGCATTAGTGTTTCGAGCAATCATACCTAATAAAGTAGATTTTCCTACACCACTTCCTGCGAAAATACCTAGCCTTTGACCTTGTCCTGTCGTAAGGATGCCATCTAGTGCTCTTACTCCTGTAGAAATGGGCTGGGTAATTCTTTGTCTGAGGTAAGGGTCTGGGGGGTGTCTATCTATATCACTTTTTTCATTGGTACGAACTTCTCCTAATTTATCAATAGGGGAACCTGTTCCCGATAAGACTCTCCCTAATAGAGCGTCTCCTATGGAAATTTGTAAGGAGTGACAAAGATTTTCTATTTTCATTCCTGGAGCTACTCCTTGAAGATGTCCCAAGGGCATTAATAAGGTTTTACCATGTTTGAAGCCAACAATTTCTGCTAAAACGATTTCTTCATTTTTAGCATATATTTGACAAAGGTCTCCTATAGAGCCTACAGGCCCAACACTTTCTATAAGAAGTCCATTTAAGCTCTCTAGTTTTCCGTAGGATTTCATGAGGGGAGTTCTATCTACAGCATTTTGATATTTGGTAAATACGTCTAACATAAAATCTCCAAGGTTTTAAACAATAACATCTTCATCATGAGATTCTTCACTATTGGTGTCCGAGTTTTCTTTATAGGCATCAAGTGCAGGATCCTCAATAGGAGTTTCCTTTATCACTTCAGCTTCTATAACTGGAGATTTCTCAGTATCAGGAGTCTTTACAGCCTCAGTAGGCATATCTTTTATGACAGATGATTTCTCGGCATCAGGGGTCTTCAAAGCCTCTGTAGGAACTGTTTCTACAGGAGGTGATTGATATTCTTCTCTTTCTGCAAAAGAGGTTTTAGGAATATGTTGTCTTTCTTCTTCTTTTTTTATAGTTTTCTGTTCTTGAGCTAAACGATTTGTATTTTCTTGTTCTCTTTTTTTAGTTTCAGGAGTTTTGACTTTTATAGGCATATAGAAGTGCATTTGATTCTCTAGCTCTTCTAATTGGGATCTTATAGTGGCATCTATGTCACCAGTGTCTGTTTCTATATATACTCCACCTGGGTCTACAGAAGGATCTTCTACAAAATTTAATTCTGCTCTACTCTCTAACATTCGGAATAACTCTTCTCTATAAGATGAAATAAAATTAAAATCATAAGGGGAAACATGAATGAAAATAGTCATTGCACCTCTTAATAGCTCTAAAGCTGCTTTAGTATTCTCAACGACAACTTCTTGGTTTTCTACGGAGAGTTTTTTAACGGCTTTTTTGACCATACTAACGACAAGATTGACAACTTGGGTTTCACTATGAACTAAAATTCTTTCTCTTTCTCTTGCTGTTTCAGCAACGACATGATGTAGTCGCTCGATGACGAATTTCACATCTTTATCACCTTGATCTAATCCCTCTTGGTGCCCAGTGTTGTACCCTTGAGTCTGAGCCTCTTGTTTAACATCTGTGGCGAGCGTTAAAGCTGAGTTTCTAATATCTGTAGCGTCATTTTGAGCAGTAAGAATAATTTGTTCACTTTCTAAGGAGGCTTTTTGTAGAAGCTCTTCTTTTTCTTCTACGGATTTTTGTACCCGTAAAAAGGCATGTTGTTCCGCTTCTTCTATTACTTTCTTAGCATCTTCTCGGACTTGATCAA
This sequence comes from uncultured Brevinema sp., assembly GCA_947038195.1. Lineage (GTDB taxonomy): Bacteria > Spirochaetota > Brevinematia > Brevinematales > Brevinemataceae > Brevinema_A. The sequence continues at coordinate 502 of CAMQVI010000016.1, read as the reverse complement.
GAATCAAGTCTGCTCTAGTTTCACTAAGTTGTGTTTTTTCTAAGATAATTTGTTCTAATTGAGTAATCTCTGCTTGCAAGGTGAAAATTCTATTTTGGACAGATTCAACAACGTCATTTTCTGATGTAAAACTTTTAATAGGGACATCAATGACGGCCCTTTTGAGCTTATATTGCCCATCATGCAAAATCCTCGCGTGAGGATCAAAAGATTTTTTTTGCACTTAAAACTTCCTTTATTTTGATTATACGAAGTCGTCGTCTCCACCACGTGATACGACAATTTCTCCCTGTTCTTCTAGCTTACGTATAATAGATACGATTTTTTGTTGTGTTTCTTCAACTTCTTTAAGACGGACAGGCCCCATGAATTCCATATCATCTTTAAGCATTTGGGCAGCACGTTTGGACATATTTTTAAATATTTTATCTTGTACTTCAGCATCCACTGATTTAAGTGCTTTAGAAAGATCTGTATTATCAACATTACGCATAACTTTTTG